>PCAX01000023.1 GCA_002730795.1 Chloroflexota bacterium | reverse complement strand
TTGTCTCCTCTGTCTTGACCTGGTCCGCTGGTACCTCGTCCGGGTGCGTCGGTAAATGCGTGTGAACATCAACAATCATAATTTACATTCCTCGTTTATGTAGCTTTATAATAAATCTTACTACCTGATTACAATCTCCCGCTAGACAATATATTTAGTTAACAATGGACAATTTAAATTTTTGGAAATCTCGAATTCTAATAAGCTATTTGGTTTTCTATTCATTTGTATATATAGGTAGATTTAGCCACTGGGTAGCCGGACCTGAAATACAACAAGAATTTTATTTCACCCATATCGAACTCGGGATACTTAATGCCTGTCTTCTCTGGGGATTTGCTGCTGGAGATATTTTTCATGGTCGTCTCGCTGAAACTTATGGAATGAGGGTATGGATTCTTATCTGGGTCCTCATCAGTGTTTGCCTAAATTGGATAACCAGTTTTGGAAATTCTCTTATGTCTATTGCTATACCATGGGGCTTGAACGGATTTGCAAATGCAGCCGCATGGGCTCCTGGGGTTTCTATATTATCTCAGTGGTGGCCAAAAACCCAAAGAGGAAGAGTTTTTGGTTTGGTGGGGGTTTCTTCAGGAGTTTCTATGCTACTTATGTGGGGAATTACCGGTTGGACGGCAGGTGAATTCGGTTGGAGAGCTGCATTTCGCTATCCCCCAATATTGATGGGAATAGCGGTTATTTGTTTTTTCTTTCTTGTCCGCGATCGTCCAAATAATAACACTTCAGCCAAAAATCAATGCAAAGGAACGCGTCCGTTAAATCATTTTAAAATATACAAAGGCATCCTGTTTAATTGGCACTTCATAGCCATTTCTAACATAAAGGGTTTAGAAAATGTTGTTAGATATGGATTACCCACATGGGTTCCGATCTATTATTTTCAAGAATCTGGGTTATCTTTTGAGTCCGTAACCATCCTAACTATAGCGATGCCTATCGGTTTTTTGTCAGGGCCTTTATTATCGGGCTGGATATCTGATAAATTGCTCAACGCACGAAGAAAACCAATGATCGTTCTATCAGCAATAATTTCCGCTTCTGCTTTATTTGGCCTAGCGATAATTTCTCCGACAAACGTTATTCTTGGCGCATTTTTTCTTGTTTTAGGTACTTTTGCTAGCAGCCTTTCCTTATCCCACGTGGGTGTGATTGATATGTTTAAATCGAAATATGCCGGTACTTCATCAGGGTTGTTCGACGCACATGGATATATTTATGCTGGAGCTCAGGCTATAATATTCAGCATAATTTTAGACGTGACGAATGCTCCGTGGGCCTATGTGTTTCTTGCAATGGCGTTTGTGAGAATTCTTTCTGCTCTAATATTGTACAAAGTAAAAATTTAGGTCATTTATCGGAGTAATTTAAACCCGATGTTTCGACCATAATCTCCCCTAGAAAAACATATTATCAACATCGCTAAGGCTTCTAGTAACCGAGACTTATTTAGGGGTCCGGCGTTGATCGGATCAAGACCCGTTTCTCTGACCAATTCCATCACGAGTTTTAAATCATCCTGATTATCACATGCTATAGGAACTGAAACATCCACACCTTTTATTTTTGAACTACCAATCAATTCGGATGCTACGGTGTTGAAAGCCTTAACTACTCGCAAATTAGGAACTCTCCGCGCTATATACTCCGCTCCAGAATCGTGACCATCAAAAATTAATTCCATCTTTTTTGTGTCTACTGGATTATTTACGTCTATTAATATTTTTCCTGACAAATCACAAAAATTACTTAACGAATCGTCAATGGCACCCCACGGAACGGCCAAAACAACAATGTCCGCATTTACACACGCGTCTCTGGGATGTTTAGCATCAATAGGACCATCTATAGAACCAATAAGTTCTTTCACCCTAGTAGAAGCTGGGTTTCTCGAACCTATAGTTACCTCGTGACCTGACTTTACCCAACATCGAGACAAATTAGAGCCTATATTTCCACTGCCTATAATGGCTATTTTCATATTATTTGAGTAGTTTTTTATCCAAAAACACAATTATCTATTCGATAAGGATGTCCAAACTAACGTTTACTCCAGGACATCTAGTCCTTCACCTATGCCAAAGTCCAAATCTAATCTTAAACCTTTCGAAACATTGCTTAGTTTTTCGCGCAATTCTATTGGCAAAGCAATCTCGGCAGACGAGACCACATCATCCAGATGTTCTGCTGTGTCCGAACCAGATATTGCCACGGTTATTTCCGGATGGGACAACACCCAGGACAACGCAACCTGTGCCATTGTAGCATTGAGTTCGTTGGCCACCGATTGAACCTCCGATATAATTTTTGCTACTTGCCCGCGCATGTAACTCTGGTACAAATCCTTCCTCACTGTTGCCCACAATGAACCTTGTGGTGCAGGTTTTCCAGGTAAATACAAACCACTTAACAATCCAACAGCCAAGGGACTGTAAGCCATTATCCCAATACCTGTTTTTTTTACCATAGGAAAAAACTCATCCTCCAATTGGCGGTTTAAAAGATTGTAAGGATTCTGGGCAGTAATAAGAGGTTGAGCAGAAGCACTAGTTTGAATATTTATTGCTTCAACTACCTGCCACGCCTGATAGTTGCACACTCCACCATAGAGAACTTTCCCTTGCTTAATTAAGTCATCGAGTGCTCTAAATTGTTCGTCTTTCAGTGTCTCTTCATCTGACATATGGAATAAGTACACGTCGATACGATCAGTATTCAATCTAGATAATGATTTTTCGCATTGGTTAATAATGTGATAACGAGAAAGGCCATAATCATTCGGTCCTGTACCAACTTCACTGCAAACTTTGGATGTTATCACCACCTCATTCCTACGGGTTTGTAATACCCGTCCCAATAGTTCTTCAGATGTTCCCGCATTTTCTCTAACGTCACCAAATCCGTACACATTTGCACAATCTATAAGATTAATTCCTAAATCTATGGCTCGGTTTATGGTTCTAATCCCATCGGCTGGGTCAGTTTGACCACGAAATCCTAATCCAAGGGCTATTGGGGAAACTTTTACACCACCCAATCCAAAATTTACATATTTCATTTTTTTCTTCCTAATATGACAAAAAACATCCGTCGCAAGTTTTTTTGTTGTAATAATGTCAGATAATTAAATTCAAGTGTTTACTATCAACTACATTTTTATATCACGTAAGACCACTATCCATTAACTAAAACACATAAAAATGAACAAAATTTCTGTGAAGTTTTTTAGTTACAAAAGAAGTATGTTACACAAAATTCTATCTTGGATTGAACGACAATCAAGAATTGTATTAATTCTTTTCGGATTCGTAACAATATTACTTCTCTTACCACCCTTGTTCATGAATCCCGCTGGCCAGGCGAGTATGGATCCTTCAGGCAAAGTTTTTAATTTGCAAAAAAAAGTAGGAGATCATTTTTCTCCTCGGACTCACATACAAACTGCAGTCCTTGAGGCAAATGACGGTGATGCTCTAACAGCAAAAGTTTTATCCGAACTATTTTCTAACGAAAAAAAACTTATCGAGGCAGACAATAATGGAGAACTCACTCCTAAAGGGCTCAATAAAGATTCATTTCTTTACACTTACTTTAATCCAACAACCCAAACAGAGGTCCGGGGGCTATCTTCTATTGCTGTCATGATTGACAAAGTCCTTAGATCTCACCCGAAACTCAACGTTCCATTAGAAAAAGCTAATGATGAGCAAGTTAAATACGCCATTCACACAGTACTTACAAGTTCAAAATCAGAAATTATTGAAAACGTGATATCAGTTAACGCCATATCTGAACAGCGTGAAGTATTAGGTGAAAAAATCGATTGGTGGATATCGCCAGCAATTTTTATTACTACCTTTAGCGATAATGAAAAATTAGGGGGTGGTGTTTACCAAGTTGGAATTAGTTCGGAACCTTCTGTCTTGAACAAGGAAATTTTAGATCGAAAAGTCCAAGAAATATTAAGGGGGGAACAAAAAACTTATAAATTGTGGGGGATAGCAATTGATGTAAATCTAGAATCTGAAGAAGAAGGGATTAAATCAGGCACCTATATAACATTCACAGTGATAGCGGCACTGGCCATTATGGGCGTGGCATTACGATCTTATTGGGCTGTAGCTCTAACAGGAATGGGATTGGGTGTGTTGATTATATGGCTAAAAGGAATTTCAATATTACTGGGTATCAAGGGTGGTTTGGTAAACGATATGATCGTACCAATAGCAATGATTTCATTTGGGGTAGATTTCGCAGTACATACAATAAGAAGAATACAACAAAATCAACTTCAANACTCNATTNATCNTTTTCCATTTACAAGTGGCATGATTGGTATTTCCGGAGCATTATTACTGGCGTATTTGTCAAATGATATTGCTTTCATGGCAAACGCGAGTTCCGAAATAGAATCTGTTATTTACTTTGGCATAGCTGCGACTATAGCTATTTCTTCCGCTTTTATTGTCCTTGGAATAATTGTGCCCCTAGGGTTCACTATTGTAACGTCAAAGTTCCCTGTCGANACAGATAAATCTAAAAAAGGTCAAATTACCAATCTTNTTTCAGGTATCGGTGTAGCCATNGGAACCGGATCTTCAGTAATAGTCATGATCGCAGTAAATCACCTAATTGGCGCCNTGATGCTTTTTGTAATNGGATTATTATCTATGTCCAGAANTTTTATTAGAATGCCAAAAAANGTAACAAAAACCATAGCAAACGATGTCAACACAGTAACTGCCCCTATGGAATCACCTTCAAACAAATTTGTACAGATCATAACAAAGTTAACTCATTACCGAATAATAACGTTATCGTTATTCACTTTTGTAACGGTTTTTTTCACTTGGAATGCGCTCAAATTAGAACCATCGTTTAACGTGGAAGATTTTTTTGACCCCGATTCTGATTTGGTAACCGGACTAGATAAAACCGACATCCATCTTGGAGAAAGAGGAGGAGAACCCGGTACAATTTTCATNGAAGGAAANNNTGAAAATCCTGAAGTAATTGAAGATATAAAACGTTTACTATATAAATTATCCGAAAACGAATCTATCGGGAAAAATTTGGATGGAACTCCTGCCGTTTTCGAACCTCACCTNGTAACGGTTCTTGAAAAAAACACGAGNTCCACGTATGTGAAAACTAAAATATATGAAACGGATGGGATTAAAATCACCGANNTTAATCTGGACAATATCCCAGACAGTTCACAAGGAATAAAAGCGATTTTACAATACTCAATTATTAATGGAGTTCGGGATGATACAGGTAAGGTCATCTTTACAGCTGGCCGCGTAAAAGACAATACAAGGTCTAATGNTAGTAGTTACTCAACCCGCATAAATTTCGCTATTCCTGGAACCCGAGATCTACAAAAAACCAGTAAGGCATGGGATACTCTAAACGAAGATATTGAAGTANTAAAAGACACAAAAAATATCAGTGATTANGGTGTCACGGGNTCTCCGTTTACAAGAAAGGCAGGGCTGGATGCTACTACTAAATCATTACAATTATCGATACCTATAGCGACAACTGCAACATTTATACTTTTACTTGTTTTTATGCGATCACTAAAATACGCNGTTGTAACGATAATACCAATACTGCTNGTNGTCATTTGGTTATATGGGACNATGCACATNCTNGGATTTGGNTTAAACCTNGTNACNGCCACAATNGGTGCCATATCTATAGGGGTGGGCATAGATTATTCAATACATATGACTGAACGATTTAGAGAAGAAATTAAAACGTTTAATAATCGCGAGATAGCTCTAAAATTTGCAATACAGGGTACCGGAATAGCACTTGCTGCCTCAGCAGCATCTTCCATAGGCGGGTTTATCATAATGGCTTTCGCTCCAATGCCAATGTTTTCTTCATACGGATTACTAACTGCCGCAATGATTGCTATGGCATTTGCTGCATCAGTCCTTGTATTACCATCTTTATTGTTAATTGTTGCCCCAAAATCNACCAGNTAATCTTACAAGGTTTTTGAAATAATTGATGTTATGACAGAATTCNTAACNCTANTACTTGCAACTTTGACNGTTATATNCCATGTNATTATTTTTGTTGTCCTTTTTTTNTGGGTAACCCAAAAANAATTTAAAGTTGCTTATCAATTNAATCTACAAATNAAAAAATACTTAAAANNNTCCCACAAGTGGTTCCCATTNTTAATTGTATTAATTGGTTCATTGAGCAGTCTTTATTATTCCGAAGTTTCAGGTTTTTTNCCCTGCGAATTNTGCTGGTATGAAAGGATAGCAATGTACCCTCTGGTANCATTTTTATTGGTTGGTTGGGTAATAAAAGAAAATATATTTTTGAAATGGAGCATTTTGCTGACGNTNCCAGGAATAATATTGACCATTTATCATTATCAATTGCAATTGACTCAATTTAATATAAATGAANTTTGTGATNTAACTGTCCCATGCANNGAAAGATGGATTTGGGAATATNGCTATATTTCTATGCCANTGATGGCATTAACCATATTCTTAAGCGTTACGATTATTTCNATNTATGTATGTTGGAGAAAAGAGGATAATTATTACNAANCATAAAANANCTAAACCGTCAAGAAAAAGTTTTTGGCGATTAAATAGTCCAGGTTTTTTATCAGGCAGTTTGATAATTCTTATCGTTATACTCTGTTCTTGTACAAATAATGAAAAGGACTTTGATCATTCCAATTTTAAAGTAGACGTTAAAGGTACTCCCCTTAGCCCCATGCCTGTTCGGGGAAACGGTGACCCTGACCTAAGCTTCATAGCACCAATCGTTGAAGGCACATCTTTTGACGGTAACCCTGTTAAGATAGCTCCAACTGGTAAACCGACTGTCATCCTATTTCTGGCCCATTGGTGCCCTCATTGTCAAACAGAAGTCGACATGTTAGGGTCATGGATAAAAGACAATCCCATCCCGGAAAACGTAAGATTCATCTCCGTAGCTGCAGCAATTGATAAAAATCGGCCAAATTACCCACCAAACTTGTGGTTAGAAAAATCGGCTTGGCCCATTGAAACGATAGTGGACGATAAAAAAAATAGTATTGCCGAGGCTTTTGGATTGCCCGCATTTCCCTATTGGATTATTTTGGATGCTGACGGAACTTTATTTGATAGATTCAGTGGGAGTTTAACCACAGCACAATTTGTGGACTTGATCAAGTTTCTTTCTGGAGATACATAACTATTGGACGAACACGATTACATAGTAAAAATTAAAAACCTAAAAAAGTTTTACGGCGATATACCCGCGGTTGATGGTGTTTCCTTTAACGTAAAAAAGGGTGAAGTTTTTGGTATGCTCGGACCAAACGGTGCCGGAAAAACTACCACGATTGAAATTATCGAAGGGATGCGACTTGCCGATTCAGGTACAGCTACCATAAATGGTTTTGATATTCAAAAAAACCCAAAATCGGTAAAAAAAATAATTGGTGTACAGTTGCAACAAAACTCTTTTTTCGACTATTTAAATTTATCTGAAATAGTTGAACTGTATGCCAGTCTTTATGGTTATAGATTAAATCCTTTTGACCTACTATCCAAAGTTGGATTGGTTGAGAAAAAAAAAGCTCGTTATAAAGAATTGTCAGGGGGCCAAAAACAGCGATTATCGATAGCCGTAGCTTTGGTAAATAACCCTATAGTTTTATTTCTCGACGAGCCCACTACAGGCTTAGATCCACAGGCAAGAAGAAATGTTTGGAATCTTGTAAAAAAAATCCGGACAGGGGGATGTACAATCATAATGACTACTCACTATATGGAAGAAGCCGAAGAATTATGCGATCGGGTAGCTATTATTGACTCGGGTAAGATTATCGCTCTCGGACCTCCTGATATATTGATAGATAATTTACTTTCAAAAGGGTTTGAATCGACACGCACCCTGAAAAAGGCAACATTGGATGATGTTTTTTTAGATCTTACTGGGCAAAATTTAAATGATGGCTAGACATTATAAATGAAACTCTATACTTCGCTCATAATAGCCTCAATGAAGATGTATTACAGAAACAAACATGCCATTATATGGTCTTTGTTTTTTCCATTGGTTGTTATGTTGATTTTTGGCTTGTTCAATTTCGAAAAATATAACCCTCCAAAAATTGGAATTGATAACCATGGCAATAATGATAGTTCAAAAATCCTGATGGAATCTTTACTAGATATAAAAGCTAAAAAAATACTTGAAGTAGATTTTGGCAGTGAGGCACAATTATATGAAAAATTAGAAAAAGGCGAACTTCACGCCTTTTTAGTTATTCCTGAAGATTTTGGCCTCGAAGGCGCTGCGGCGGAGATTAAAACTTTTTATGATAAAAATCGACCTGAAGAAAAAACTGCTATCGAAGCCGTATTATCAAAATCATTAGCAGAAGTTTTTAATGAAACCATCAATATTCCAACGGAATATACCATAGAATCCCGTTTTAAAATTTCTGAACAAATAATATCAACAAGCGGGCAAGGGTTCAAAGGATTCCTCGTACCAGGAGTCGCTGCTATGGCAATCATGCAAACGGGATTGTTTTCTGTAACATTCACTCTTATAAGATTCAAAGTCCAAGGAGTTTTAAGGAGATTAAACGCCACTCCAATCGGAGCATCCCATTTTATTATTGGACAATTAATAACCAGAGTTGTTGTGGTTCTAATACAAACCTATATACTGATTTTTGTCGGTATCTTCGTGCTGGGGGTAACCATTGGATCACACAATCCATTCGCCTGGCTTGAAATAGCTATAGTTTCACTGATCGGTGGAGCTTTCTTTTTATCTATAGGATTGGCTATATCAGGGTGGGCAAAAACTGAAGACACCGCAGCACCTATTACAAACCTCATATCAATGCCAATGATGTTTCTCTCCGGTGTTTTCTTCCCTCTGTCGGTTATGCCGAATTGGGTAGCTAATTTTGCCAAATTTTTACCGCTAACTTTTCTAGCTGACAGTATGAGAGCAATAGCGGTAGGAGGTGCAAGTATTACAGATCTTGGCTATCAAATGTTAGGTCTATTTATTTGGTTGTTAATCGGTCTCACTTTGGCGGTTAAACTATTTAAATGGGAATAGTACAATTTCTTCAGTATAACTTGATATGAAATCACTGAAAAATACATCAAAAAGTAACAAATACATCCAAATCGGAGAATTATCCGAACTTACAGGAGTCACAACTGCAACTATAAATTTCTATATAAGATCCGGACTATTGCCACCACCTAAAAAAATAAATAAAACCAGAGCACTATACAAAAAATCATACGTAAAAAAAATTAAGGAAATAAAAACACTGCAAAGTGAAGGAATTACCCTCAAAGGTATAAAACAGTTCTTTGACGGCACTGGCAATATAAACATTACTACTAGTAACCGGTACAAGGCAGACAAAAAACAAACCTTAAAATCATCATACACAATAGACGAATTTATTGAGGTAATAGGTGTTACAAAATCAACGTATCACTCTTTGATAACTTTAAATCTATTAAACAAACCGGCTAGATCTTCTAATGGTTTCCATGTACATTCGAGAAGAGATGTAATCATCGGAAAAGCCTATACCCGTCTCATTAATTATGGTGTCAGTGCAAAATTCCTATCGCGGCATCATCTGTACAATAAATTATCTTTATCCGAAGCTCGCTTCCTTCAAGAACATTTAGCTGAATCTAATGATCCTTCTGATCCTGATATTAATCAATCAATCATTGCCTCTTTTGATTTGGTCAGAAGATATATGCGGAGCAATGAACTTGAAAACTTAAATCGCAAGAATCAACGGTCAAATTAATTTATTTATACTCTTAGCCAAAGTAATGTCACGAGTCGTTATCGCTGATACGTCATGAGACATAACCGAACATTTAACTTTGTTGTATTGTATGTACATATCCGGGTGATGGTTTTGTTCTTCGGCTATCCTACCGACCTTATTCACAAATTCTAACGCCATTCCAAACTATCAAATACAAAATTTCGTTCTAGTTGACCTTGAATTAAATTCCAACCTTCGAGATTTTTTACATTCGACTCAACCTCAGCGTCAGTTAATTTTTCTTTTTTCATTTTTATCATATTTCTTCAATTTTTTTTCTACGATCTTTTACATATCCGATAACTTCATCCAAACCATCGGGTGGAGCACCATATTTTATGGCCTTAAGTCTATCCTTTTCGCATAGTTCATCTTCACTTAGCGCGGCGTGGGCGACAGCTCGATTACCATAAGCATCAGACATTTTAGGATTTATATCTATAGCACGGCTAAAATTAATTAGAGCTTGTTCAAAAAAACCCATGGCAAGGTATGCTGTACCCAGATTAAAATGGATTTTATGGTTGTCAGGATCTAACCAAACAGCCTCTTCAAAGTGTTCTGTTGCCTCTTTAGGTTGCCCTAATTTAGCATACTTTAAACCACTTTGAAACCATTTTTCAGATTCTAAACGATTACGACCACTTTCTCCGTTTAATTCTTCTTTATTACCTGATTTCATGGATGCATGGGTATTGTTGAAATATTATTGATTACATATTATCTACGCACATCAATTGTAGTCACACAATGATAATAGATTTAGGAGATAAATTGTTGAAAATTATTATTATAGGACAATCGGATTTTGGTGCGTCAACCGTAGAAAGACTTATCAAAAATACTAATAACTCGGTTCTGGCAGTATTTACACGACCTCCTACAAAAACTGGGCAAGAAGATCCAATTGTGAAAATATCCAAAGTCAATAATGTAAAGGTTTTTCAGCTTCCTAAATTAAATAGTAAGGAAGCTACAAAAACTTTCCAGAACCTAAAGCCAGATCTTTGCGTCATGGCTTACGTAACCGACATAGTTCCTGAAGAAATCATTTCTTTTCCAAAATTCGGTACAATCCAATACCATCCCTCTTTACTCCCAAAACATCGCGGTCCCAGTTCCATTAATTGGCCAATAATTAATGGGGAAGAAAAAACTGGACTTACTATTTTTTGGCCTGACAAGGGTTTAGATACCGGACCAATTTTACTTCAAAAAGAAGTACACATAGAGGAGAATGACACAGTAGGGACACTATATTTTAATAAGTTATTTCCCTTAGGTATAAATGCGATAGAAGAATCCGTAGATTTAATTAGGAGCGGCTTATATCCAATGAAGAATCAGGACGACCACGTGGCAACTTACGAAAGTTGGTGCAAAAAAGAAAACGTTCAAATCAATTGGAATAAAAATGTGAATGATTTACATAATTTAATCCGAGGGTCCGACCCACAACCAGGAGCACACACCACGTTAAAATCACAAAGTATTTCGATTTATGGTAGTAATAAATTAATTGGTACACAAAATGAAATACCAGGTTTAGTACTCGGTTTAGATAAAACTGGCATTCGAATCGCATGTCCCGGCGGTTCGATTTTATTTGAAAAAGTTCGCCAAAAAAATGATCGGAAAATATCAGCTTTTGAATGGAGTAAGAGTGTTAAACTAAAAATAAATGACGTTGCTGGGAGATAACCTCAATTCAAAAAATAACTAAACTTTTCAATCCCAGTAAGTTCAAAATCCAATTTATTCGGCAATCGTAAAACCCATTTGTAATAAAACTAATCGACGTAACCAAGTACCTAAAACTATATTTTAAAGTAAATTAAATGAAATAAGATTTTAGAAATACAATTACATTTAATTCAAATAGTAACTACTCATGGCGAAAGACAAAATTGTCCCAATAGCAAAACGAGGATATTCTAGAACGGATATTTTCGTTACAACAAAATGGTTAGAGGAACATATTAATGATCCACAAATAAGAATTCTTGATACCGATTTAGTTGAACTATATGACGAAGGCCATATACCTAATGCTGCCAATGTAAAAGATAATTACTTCAAAACATCGTTGGAAAACCGTACTCATGTACAATCTTCCGAACAATTCAATAACACTATGTCAAACTTAGGAATTAGTAACGATACGCTTGTAATAGGATATGATCGGTCAGCTTTACTTTATTCACTTAGGCTCTTATGGACACTGAATTATTTTGGACATTCAAAAGTGAAAATACTTGATGGAGGTTATCAAAAATGGATTTCAGAAGGGAGAAGTACAAGTAAACAACAAAACACTTACAATAATGGTGAATTTAGGTCGAAAATTAACAAGGATTTTATAGCTTCAAATAAAGATGTATTAAATTCTATCTACGATCAAAAAACACAAATATTAGATGTACGAAGTGACGAGGAATGGAACGGCACTAACAAACGAGGGGGACCTAGGGGAGGACACATTCCGGGTGCGCTCCATCTTGAGTGGATTAACTTTCACACTGGCGGAGATGTACCGATATTAAAAACTGCACATGAAATAAGGTCACTTTTGACCAAAATAAATTTTTCTCCCGAAAAAAATACGATAACGTATTGCCAAGGAGGTATTAGGGCAGCACATGTTTTCTGGGTACTCAAATTAATTGGACTAGATAACGTTAAAAATTATGACGGATCTTGGAGAGAATGGGGTGCCGATTTTTCGTGCCCGATAGAATAAACACAGTAACAAAATGATAAATTCCTCCTCAAAAGTTGCAATGGGCGCACAAATTAATCCGATTGATTTTACAAAAATTGCATTAAAACTAAACCTACATAAAATCCTTGTACCTTTGGACGGATCCTTAAATTCCGAATTATGCTTACCCTACGCGTCGATGCTTTCAAGGTGGTTCGACGGAGAAATCACCCTTTTACATGTTTTACCCGCAAACCCAATTGCAGAAGTCGAACGGACTGGAAGGGTGAGTTATCCAGATGCCCAACATGATCGCGGAGAAGTTTTAGCGAGATCATATTTAGAAGCAATTATTGACGTGATAGCCCCTCAAGGAATACAAGCAAGATGGGGAATTAGCACCGGTAGTGAATCGGAAATGATATTGTCAAGATTGAAAAGCGGAGCTATGGGAATAATTACAATGGCTATTACTTCCAAATCAGATATAAGAAAATTGTTCACTCCAGATATCCTTGACCAGATTTATAAAAAAGTTTCTGTGCCAATTTTGGTCATAAACGGCAGTAACATACAACCAAAAATCCAAGTTCCAAAACAACCAAATACTTTGCTTATCCCTATGTCCAAGAAATTAGCTACAACCAACATCAACAGAATCATTGCCTTATCAATCGCTTCAAAAGCTAAAATGTTGTTCATACACAAAAGCAACAATTCTAAATTTGTCACATCTGAAATGACCGAACTATTAAATGTAGCGCGTTCCGCTTACGAAATTATTACGTTTAATAAAAACATAGTTTCAAAAACGCTCGATCTTCAGAAAAAAAATGATGATTCGTGGATAATATCTACCACAAGTATCCGGACTGGGTTTAACAGATTACTTTTTAGGGGTTTATCAAATCAAATACTAGAATCATCTTCATGCCCGCTACTAATATTGCCACATTCTAATTAAACGTATAAATATCATTGGAATTTTCGGCTAAAGAGAATTTTTACTCCTGATTTTTTCTAACAGCATAACTCACTAAGGCACCCAACATTGTCCCGAACCAAGTGTAGGGAATTAACAGTGCAAACACGATGATCACAATGCTGGACTGAAATCCCATTATTTCCTCTATACCAAAAATCATCCAGATTGAAAAAACAAATAAAACGGGTAATACCATTAGTCCTGCAACTATTGCCGCAAACACAATAATTTTGCCTTTGTCAGCCTTAGCAATGCCACCACCAAAAAACCCTCCAATAAAAGGGCCAAGAGGAATCAGAATAAAATGAGCGATTGGGATTGGGATTGCAGCCAACATTATTACAAACGCAATCAACGCTCCCTTTAACATGTCACATATTGGATACAAAGCAAAGTAAAAGCCTTTTTTTGATTATATTCATCGTTTTATACGACTTATACGACATTTTAATATCGTAAAATCTTAACACTATTTTATGTTAAAAAAATTTACACAAACCCAAAAATAAAAGCATCTCTTGGTAATAAAACACGACCCTACAGATATATTAATACTAGGCTCAGGAGCTTCCGGAGCCGCTTGTATGTGGGCTTTATCCAAAGCTGGTTTTAGTGTAGTTTGTTTAGAGCAAGGCGGCAGGATTCAACCCAAAGATTATCCTGTTAATAGACCGGATTGGGAACAGAGTGCATTTAATGAATGGAACTATAACCCAAATATACGAAAACATCGAAACGACTATCCAATCAACACTCGCGATACACCCATTAAACCTCTGATGTTCAATGCCGTAGGTGGAAGCACCATACACTGGACAGGTCACATTCCGAGATTTCACCCATCAGATTTCAAAGTAAAATCGTTAGACGGAGTAGCAGATGATTGGCCTATAGATTACTCAGATTTAGAACAATATTATGATAAAAATGACGAAATGATGGGCGTATCGGGCATTAATGGCGACCCTGCAAACCCTGATAGATCTCCTCGTCAAATGCCACCTATTCCATTAGGACCAGACGGCGAACGCGTTGCAAAAGCATTCGACAGTTTGGGGTGGCACTGGTGGCCTTCTGACTCCAATGTTAATTCGACCGAATATAAAGGTAGAAAAGCATGTAATATGTGTGGACCAAACGGGTATGGGTGTCCAAGAAATGCCAAGGCGAGTACGGATGTAACTTATGTCCCCTATGCGATAGGAAACGGGGCTGAACTAAGAATAAAGGCCCGTGTATTCAAAATTCATACATCATCCAAGAAAAAGGTAACTGGTGCATCATATTACGATAAAGATAATGTGGAACACTTTCAGCCCGCAAACGCAATTATCATGGCAATGAACGGAATAGGTACCCCGCGAATGTTATTACATTCCCGCTCGGACAGTTACCCCAATGGACTTGCTAATTCCTCTGGATTAGTAGGGAAAAATCTTATGTTCCATGTATACGCTTTTTCTACAGGCTTTTTCGAGCACATCGAACCAACGTATAAAGGCGTAAATGCAAATATCCTTATGTCGCAAGAATTCTATGAAACTGATAACGAACGAGGTTTTTACAGAGGTTACACTTATCAGATGACTCGTAGCCTTGGTCCAGTTCACACCGCTAAATCTGTAAGCTGGGGCAATCAGCATCACGAAGAGTTCGACAAGAAATTCGGGAAAACTTTGAATCTAGGGGTAATTGGCGATGATTTACCTGAAGAACATAATTCTGTAGTCCTTGACGAAAAATTAAAGGATTCCCATGGAATTCCTGCACCAAAAATAAATTATACGGTTAGTAAGAATTCAAGAAAATTATTAGATCATTCATTAAAAAACGCCGAAACAGTTTTTCGAGAAGCAGGGGCTTATAAAGTAGAAAATTTACCGTTAATTGAAAACGGGGGTTGGCATTTAATGGGGACGGCACGGATGGGAAACAATCCAGAAACTTCTGTGGTAAATCGTGAATGCCAATCACACGACCTTGATAATCTTTTTATAGTTGATGGATCAGTTTTTGTTACAGGAGCTGCAGTAAATCCTACACCCACTATTCAAGCAATAGCNCTTAGANCATCNGATNACATAATAAACAAAAGGCAAGANCTTAAATCNTAAANTTTTAANAATGACAGAAAACAAANCAAAATTAGATCANATAAAAGTTACNNTATTNAACGATATTATGGACGTGCTCNTACCAAAAATTGANGACATCCCAGGAGCAGGTTCTCTGGGTTTAGGTAAAGATATTTTGGAACTCACCAACAAGTACGAAAGATATAGAAACGCATTGTTCACCTTCATGGATGCCATGTCATTGGANCCCAGNTATAGNGCTAATGGAGGATTTAGNGGGTTGAAAATTAGCCAACAAGAAGAATCANTGCGTTCCNTNGAAGAATATNTACCNAAAACTTTTGAAACCGTTNTAGAAATGGTTTATTTGTCTTATTACTCAAACNCNCANGTTCAAACNCGAATNGGGTTAGAAAAANCCANNCNTCAACCTGATGGTTGGGNTTTTCCACCTTTCANTACAAAAATATTAGATAAAATTAAATCNAGAAAACCTTTTTGGAAAAACATAGAATCGATTTAAGTAAGATCATAAAAAATTTCATANTCAGCACANATACCCTTAAACCAATCAATAACTTCNGGGTGCANCGGAACNCCGTTTTTTGTTCTNTCTTCNAGTACTTCTGCNTCGGGTAGCCCCGCATATAAAACACGATCTTGACCAGGCATAGGTTTGGTTTCNCTTAATCCCTTTAACATNCCATCCATGTTCGTTTTAAATTCATCTAAATCTCCGAANGCAGAAACGTCGTATGCAGCAACAAAATGNCCTCTACGCTTTAAATCCAANGAACCAAANCCAGCNGCAAAAGANAGTTGCCCACACAAAATATCCACCATNACNCCCANTCCATATCCTTTGTGNGATCCAAGTTCNCGNGTAGANCCNAGCGGTAATTGCATCCTCATTGTATTAGCAGCAAATTCNGCNGTGGCACCTCCANTCATATCCGGNGTNCCATCCTCAGNNGCNACCCAACCTGGCTCCATAGGTCGTCCCATTCTCTTGGCTAANCCTATTTTATTGCCAGCTATTGATGTCATGGCAGCATCAAACATAAACGGAGNTTCATTTTTAGNGGGAGCNGCAAATGCAATNGGGTTNGTTCCTATTTGAGATTCAGCTCCAAATGTAGGAATCATTGCNTTACCACCTGCGGTCATGCACCATCCAATCATATNGTGNCTAGTAGCCATCATAGCATGATATCCTGCGGCACCTAAGTGACCAGAATTTCGAATNGCTACCACACCAATACCGGTCTNTTTTGCTTTTTCTATAGCTATNTTCATAGCNTAAGGGGCAGTTATCAANCCNAGACCATTATCACCGTCTACCGTCGCAGCTGAAGNTGTTTGACGAACTAGGAAATTTTTNGGTGTTGGGTTATAGGTNCCAGAATTAAACCCGTCTACATAAGATCTCAACATATTGGAAACCCCATGAGTGTCTATACCNCGGCTGTCNGCGAACATTAGAACGTCCGCTGCAAGTTTAGCGTCAACTTTGGATAATCCACATTTCAAAAAAATTGNTTGAGTAATGGAATCAAGTTTAGGCAAAGNCACNCTTATTGCCTCAGTTTCAGGAATTTTAAAATGTTCCAACATAATGATTTTCTCTTTTTATACTATGCGTTNTTAAAATTAATTTACTAACATTTTAAANNCGTATNAAAACATACCGTTCGTTGGGGCTATAGCTCAGTCGGGAGAGCGCTTCGTTCGCAATGAAGAGGTCGGGGGTTCGAATCCCCCTAGCTCCACCAATATCGAAATTACTTGCGATTTTTTGTCCACTCAGCGTATTCATTCTCAGTTTCATCCGACCAGTTCTTTCTAGGATAATAATCTTTTAAGTGTCCTCCAGATGCTAACTTCATCCTACAAAAGATTTCCCAGTCCGAATGTTCTCCTCCCACACCAGCGAGTTCTTCTGCTAAACCAATAGGCACTACAACAGACCCNTCATCATCAGCTATTATTATGTCTCCTGGATTCACTAGNGTGCCGCCACAGGCAATTGGTACGTTATAAGCGTTAGGAAAAATGTTTGTCTGAGTATGGAAATTAGGAGTGACTCCCCGCAACCACATTCCAATTTCTAATTCCTGAGCAAAAACGTAATCTCTTATNCAACCATCAACAACTATACCTATGCCACCCTGTCCTTGAAAAAAAGTGAGCATCATTTCTCCAAAAACGCCACTCGTCATATCACCTCTGGCATCGACAACTACGACGTCACCCGGTTGCGTACAATAAAGTACCTGCCTGTGAAGCTGTTGCTCCGGATCGGAATACTCATCATTAACATACACATCTTCTCGGATTGGCAAGCATTGCAAAGTCAATGCGGGACCTACCACGGACCTTCCTTTCATAAATGAAGTAGGGCCCTGAATAAACGGGTCACTAATACCCATTCTCTTTAATTCTCCGCTAGCCGTAGCACTTCCTACGTGTTCGAGAGCAGTTATGAGGTCTTTGCTGGGCCGTTTGATATTTTTCAGGTCAGTCATTTGTTTACTCCATTAGACATAACTAGTNTCCGTTNCCATGATTAGAGCAACGATTGCAATCCATTCATCTGTTTATTTAATCTTGTATCCCTNTCGCGAGCAAATCGGTGAACTCCCGAAAAAATTGAATCCGGATCAAGGTGAGCTTCACTAATCACGTCAGATTCACTACCNCCGGTCAGCCACTGATTATGCCAATCTGAAACAAGGGAATACTCATCCGTAAGGGGCCCTAAATCTTTAACTGGCCATACNCGNTTAGTGCCAGTCGATACAACCATAACGTCATTCTTCGAACCATCTGGAAAAATAAATTTCTTATAATCCTCACTTTGCCGTTCAAAAAGTTCTTCACTGATAGCAGCAACTATTCTGACGTTAATGTCGTCGTTTTCCAATCTGGGTAAAGTGTTCACTAAATTCATAGTAGAACTGGAACCTTGAGTAATCACTGTNCCATGTTTAGGTTTCGATGGATCATAATCACGTATTAAGTACATTCCTTTGGCAGCGGCCAATAAATCACTGTCGGCAAANTTTGATCTNTCAACCACCGGAAAGTCGGGTCTCGCAACCTCTAGTACAATCACACCAACTTTNGGGTCANGAGCTGCAATTTCAGCAGCAGCGAAATAACCCGGNGCCACATCATTNTAATCCCAAAAACTTAANGTTATCACTTGNCCTCTTGGAAATAATTTCCATACCTGTGGAGCAAATATTCCGAANTGGGTTCGGGCNTCTGCAGCNGTCTCTGGNCCTGAATGACCNGCAAGNATATTCAGNACGCCTAANGAAAATGGNCTNTCTTGATTTTGTTGACTCCANACNCTTGCCGGNANGTACATAAGAGGAGTAAANGCCCCATATGTACCGGATAANGACCATACTCCCACNTGTTCNTTTCCATCTAANGAAACTGATTGCCCTGCAAAACCTATAGCAGTAGAAGCATTTCCNGCTTCTTGAATTGCAGCCTTAAGCCTNGCTCCTGANGGNTTTTCGACAGGATCAAAGTGNCCNNAAAGAGAACCATGTTCAACATTTATAGAATCAAAAAGNTCGGCCGCNAATATCACNAANCTATTTTCNGTTACGTANTTGATCCATTTAAAAATTTCTGATATGGCNCTCCTNGTNCCTTTTACATTTCCGGGTTCTTCAAAAAGTTTTANATCAATTTCAGNNNACNGACCTGAACGAGGATCNTTAACTTCAACACTNATCGGTTCTCNTGGTAAATTAATCACCTTAATTCGATCATCCTTNAANGGNTTCGTNGANCTANTAATGCGNAAAGGCATNTCATCTCTGACCGTGTCTCCAATCTCGACGAGACGGTCAGCCAACCAATCACCCAATCCATTTTTATNTAGAACAGACATAGCGATATTTANATTAGTCATACANTGNATTANACGTTCCTTTTCANTNGATACNGCNCCATCCCTAATACCAACAAATTTTACCCCGTACTTNTTTTCATAAGATTCCGCNAANGACACAAAATAATCNGCNTTCATTTTCATTTGNTAGGGNTGNCTCGCATGATCCACTANTTGATCAGANCCGTCGGGAAGCTNGCCNTTAGNTGCCTCAGGCCACCAACCTTTCAAGGTCTTNCCAATCATGATCATTGGACGATCATCTTCNGGGTNCCAATCNTCCATAAGTTTTAAACCNGCNACNACTTCGTCATAGTCATTACCATCATCCAAACTAAAAACATTCCATCCATAGGAAGACCACTGGTCTTCTATTTTGTAGCCATCGTATTGGGGTTTGATCACACTTCCAACAAGCTCNTCGTCTATNCCNGCATTATTAAANGAAAGAAAAATTCTNANTCNCTTNCCCACCTGTTGNGCNACAGCCTGGGTTTTCATTTCNTGGGANTGNCCTGATGTCATAGCNAACTCCCCNTCCATGGCTATTACTTTCAAATCATCTGGAGCNCCCANCATGTCCCAAAAAGCNGCTTTNCCGGCNGCTGTAGCGATTCCTACACCCGATGGACCTCCATTCACGTCATTCGTAAGATCAGTTGTTTCTGAATGCCCAGACAATGCCCTGATACCTCGTAATTTAGCTTGAGCCATTTCTGGGTGATTAGATAAACCGTTTTCATCCAATAGTGTTTTTAACGGAACTGATCCTCTTCTAAAACCTAAAACGTCAATCGGCAACATTGCTACATTGGGATCCATTTTATATTTATTGTTACCAGTACTATCGAATTTCCTATTCAATGCTTCTCCCATAATCATCCACATGGCATAGGTAGAAGGAGCATTATGCCCTCCAGCAAGCATGAATTTATCTGAATACGGGTGTTTCGGACGTCTATAATCAAATCTTAGACCTCCATTCTCAGGTCCGACCAAGTGAGAAGCTACACAAAATGGGGTATAGGCGAGGGGACCCCCCAAATGCCCAGTTTGGGCATAGTTACACATTAAAACCAAAGTCATACATGTCATAAAGCCAACATCTTTGACATGTTCGCGTTCAAAATCTGGTAAATTTACCGGAAAAGTTTGTGATGCCCTGTGCCCTGATGCTGGACTGCTTACTCTAACAATTTTACCCATTGTTTCTCTATCTCCAGAATATAGAAGTTATTATGTAATCACATTTAGAAATTATAAACAAATGCCCACTGATTTCACTCATCAAAAAAAACTGTAGAGCATTTTATCGTGATTTATTACATTTTTCATTTGTGAAATAGGATGTCCATTATGAATTTTTCTCTTACCGTGTTTTTCCCAATTATCAGAACACGTTTATTGAAAACATCATTCAAATACGTTAATACTGTCTACGACGTATTTCGTGAAAAATAGTTGGGGACTTTTTGTCCAGGATCTATGAAACCAACTACGTTCCAATTTGCCGCCTCATCAGTTACTCTAACTTGGATATCTGATCTTTCTAGCACATCACTCCTTAACCTGGTACCTAATCCGGGCTCCTCGGTAGGCAAAATATATCCGTCCTCTATCAAGATGTTAGGTTCAACGAATTTATGATACCACCCCTTATAATAAGCTCGATTAGTTTCCTGAATCATAAAGTTTTGACTACTTAAAGAAATGTGGGCACAGGCGAAAACATTCACAGGTCCTGTCCAATCGTGGGGTGCAATGGGAGTTTGATAAACCTCCGCAAAATCGGCTATTTTCTTTGTTTCACTTATACCACCTGTCCAAACAAGATCAGGCATAACTATTTCTGCCACTCCTTGCTCTATGTATTCACGAAATCCCCAGCGAGTCATCAATCTCTCCGCTGCACATATAGGTGTCTTCGTTTCTTCAGCAAGTTTCTTGTGTGTCGATACATTAACTGGTTGAATCATTTCTTCTTGCCACAAAATATCGTATTCTTCCATAGCCTTTACAATTTTAACTGCAGGAGTTAGCTGCCAAGCCCCTGCACCATCATGCGCTATTTCGATTTGATCACCAAGCATTTTTCTTTGAATTGATAAAGGTTTAAGAGCATTTTTTAAATCCTTAGATGAAATGTAGTTACCTCCTGAATTTTCGGAGAACGGAGCAAGATAGTAACATTTCATTACATCAATACCTTCATCCAAAAGGCTTTGGGCTAAGCCTACGGGATCTTTTTGTTCAAATTCATTGTCCTGATAATCTCCATAACTACCTATAGTGTTGTATATCTTCACTTTATCTCTTACTTTTCCTCCAAGTAAGTTATATATAGGCTGTTCCAATGCTTGCCCAACCAGGTCCCAAAGAGCAATATCAATAGCGGAAAGTGCCCTAAGCTCAGCCCCAGAATATGTAAATACACTCATCAACCGAAACAAACGGTTCCAAATTTCATCTTTTTCGATAGGATTTAGCCCAATCATTTGCGGGGCGAATAATTCGTGAATAACAGATGAGACAGATTGTGGTAGATACCACGTTTCTCCTAATCCAACTCGCCCATCATCAGTATGTATTCGAACCCAACAAACTTCGGTAAATTCGTTACTTGTTATTGTTTCAATTTTTTTTATCTTCATTTTTCTCCCGATAAGCAACTAGTGCCGTAAAAAGAATCCATATTAAATTTTTCAATATGATGAACCTTTAGTACACAACTAGGCATAAAATATCAAAAAAAATTTAAGTTATTGGTTAATTACAATTAAAAAATCAGTTGTTTACAGGAAAAAACTGCTTCCACTGTAGAATAGGACTAATGCCCCTGTAGCTCAGAGGATAGAGCAGCAGTTTCCTAAACTGCGAGTCACAGGTTCGAGTCCTGTCAGGGGCGCCACTAAATTCAACCTCATATCAAAAACACAAGATAACGCCAATTTATCAATGCTTATACTGGTCAAAAAACTGTATGCAAAAATTAAGAGAATTTAAACTTTGGGCAATTTCAGATGCTCATGTCGGAACTGATATTAAATATGGCAGACATAGTCTAAAAGAGGCAATTACACAATCAGAAACAGGAGGATCAGAAGGTGGGACACCTTTTGAGTGGACTATAGCTGTTAATTTGGGAGATTTTTCAGGATCACAAATTGCACCAAATGATGAGGAAGGTGAATTAGTAGTTTCACAATATAATGAATCTAAAAAGCATCCTCGTGAACATTTCTATGATCTTATAGGAAATCATGATGCAACCACTCACAAAGAAAAGTTACAGTGGTGGTTCAGAAAATGGATCGACCCTACTGGTGAAAATCCCAAGTATTCGCGTGTCAATAGTAATAATCGTCCATTCCCAATTGAAGGAACTTGGGAACGCTATTCTTTCGAAGTCGGTAATATTATTTTTCTAATGTTGGCTGACCGTAACGATCTCCCTCCTCCAATCGGTCGAGGAAGTTATGGCGGTTATCCAGCCGGGGCAATAAGTGAGGAAACTTTTTCGTGGTGGAGAAAAAAAATTAAGGAAAACCCTGGGAAAATCATTATAACTTGTGCTCATCACATGTTAAAAGAAACCACTGTAGCGACTGGATTAAATGAAGGATGCGAAGGGGGATATCATGGCAAATTTAACGATGGAGCTCCCCAAGGTTCATCTTTTATTTACTTCGTTGGAACTCAGCCTGATTCCGGGAAGATAGAAAATTTTTTATCCGAAAATCAACCCGCAATGGACGTATGGCTTGGAGGACATACCCACACAAATCCCGACGATGAAATCAATGGTAGGAGTCATATAGAAAAAAAATGGGGTGTTAATTTTGCCAACGTTTCAGCTCTTAGCCGTTATCACGGGAAAAAAAACATTCCCATGAGTCGTTTATTAACGTTTACTAAAGGATCAAAAACTGTGAAAATACAATGCTATTTACACACCTCACAATATAGTGACCAAGGTTGGTATAAACCGGCTGAGAAAATAATAACACTGCGCCACCCATTTAGAAATTAACGATCAGTTTGTTTGAGGTTCATTAGGGATCCAAGGAAGTACAAGTTTAGAAGGCATTTTTTTTGAATGGAAAATTTTTTGGGAAGCAGTCCTCATATCATTGTCTTTCCAATAAGGTTTACCGGTATTATGGTTGCGGTCAAAGTTGGGAAAATCAGAACTTGACACACATAAACGGAGCTTTTGTCCGGGCAAAAACGCACAACCTATGGGATTTATTTTTAATTTATACAAATACGGTTTGTTTGGTTCAATTAACGATGGATTATTAAAACCATCTCGATAAATGGCCCTTTGTATACCATAAGTTAGATTTATCGCCAAATTATCTTCGTGAACTATAGAAATTTTCGCCGTCCAATCGGTATCATGCCCATCGGTCGAGGCCCATAGAAAAAGTTCAACCGGACCAGTAAATTCAACTCTTTTTTGAAAAACAGGAGTCTCATAAAATAAAATATCCATTCGGTGATCATGAGGTTTTTGATCTACGGGGGCGGCCTGAGAATCAGCCCTCATTAAACTCATAACAGGATCTCTGGGATCGTATAAAAAACTATCGTACTCAAACTGTATTGCAGATCGCTCATCCGTAATTACAAGATCTTCATTCGGCAAGCTTTGATTTGTCGTTGAAAGAAAACCATCACCGTTTAATGTATTGGCATTTCCTAGTGACCCTAAATAAAAATCAATGTACTTGGTTCGGGATATAGGCCACTTATCTTCTCCTCTCCACTTATTATCTCCAAGAATAAATAATTGAACAGGTTTTTCTTCGGTCAGGCCATTATCGATTTTTTTGAATTCTGAATCGTACCATCTGGCAATCAACTCAGCATAGGAACTTTCAGCCTCATATCCATAATCTATCGGACCGATTTTTCTAGCAAATTGTGTAGCATCATGACCCCAAGGTCCAACAACTATTCTATGTCGGTTTACTAAATGTCTTTTACCGTTTACGGTTAGCCCGTGAAAATTATCTAATGTACCTATAAGACGATCCCACCAACCCGTTATCTGAAAAACTGGGCAATTAACTTTGCTATGAATATCATCAAAATGCTGAAATTCTTGATTTTGATTTCGATGGTAAGTTTGCAACTGAGAATTAATGGGTCCAAATACACTTTCTGGGATTTTTGATAATGGAAGCCACCATATGTACTTTCCTCTTTCAACCTGGTGCCAAATTTCAGTGGCAGATACTGGATCAGTAGGCCCATCGTTTTTTCCTAATCTTTTACGCATATCTGCAGCCATCATATAGGTCCATTCAAGCCTTCTACCAGTTTCAAATATACCGAAATTAATATCTAAAATATTTTGCGATATTCCACTCGCCAAAGCACTGAATAAATGAGGGGGAACAGAATCCAAAGTCATCCAAACTGCCCATGAAGCATTAGAGTGCCCCCATGTTCCAACTCTTCCGTCGGACCATGGCAAAGTAGAGGCCCATTCAATCGTGTCAAAACCATCAAGAGCATCAAAGGTTTCCGATCTCTCTCTCCACATCCACAGATATTCACCATCAGAAGCATATCTTCCCCTAAAATCCTGTACGACAACACAATATCCACGAGATGCAAGATCAGCAGCAGTTTTTACGTATCTATCGGTCAACTTATTATATGGGGTCCTACAAACTAAAACGGGGCATTTTGATTTTTCGTCCGGATGATATACGTCGGCACGGAGGATTATGCCGTCCCTTACTACACATTCGAGATTTCGTTCGATTTTTGTTGGTACAGGATTTTTTATAGGGTATTGTTTATTACCCATTATCTGACATTCCTGACAAAGGTATTTTCATGAGTTCTTCCCCCCAAACAATATCCCCATCCCAAACATTTGAAGCTTCTATATCTCTCATAATTTTCATTTCAGGGGTGCTCAATCGAGAACCAATGTGGACCATCACCAATTTCTTCACGTTTGCTTCAGCCGCTGTTTCAGATGCTGATTTTATCGATGATGAGGCTTTTTCATGCTCAGTTCCTTTCATTTGGTCATGGCTATCCCAACACATCATCATTAATACATCAGCCCCTTTAGATAATTTATTTATGGATTCGCAAGGAGCTGTATCTCCAGTTACTACCACAGACCCTTCGTCTGTATCGATACGATATGCCAGTGAATCCAAAAATGGTTGGACATGTTCAGCCTCAGCTGCGGTCACTTGCCAAGATTCTCCAGCAGTTATTAAACCGGGACCTTTATTAGTTGCA
>PCAX01000022.1 GCA_002730795.1 Chloroflexota bacterium | reverse complement strand
CTTGAATATCAATAACCAAAGCTCGTTCGACAGTCACTCCATAAAAAAAAGAAAGAACTGCTCTATATTTTTCCAAACCAACATGCCGTTTAAATTGGATTTCATTGAACCCACCAATTGGATCCGAAAGTGCAAGCCAAGATTGTAGTTTGTCTGAGATTTTCCCACATTCTTTAAATGAAATGTTTTCAGCCAACAACTTCCAATCCAGGGCTTCTCCAAAAATAAGGTAATTTGATCGGTTAGAGTTGGTTTGTGTTTTTGGTAGTGGGCATTGAGCGATTTTTTTCAAAATGGAAATTTGCCAATCTTTTGGATCATTTAAAGGATAATTGTCCAGATAACTTCGTAACACATCCTCTTGCCCAAGGACCCAACTTACGTGGTTTGAGTTGGTATTGTGACCTGATTTATTAGTAATTAACAAAGTAATGACACCATCGTTATACTTAAAGGTTCCATATTATCTCTGTTTCTTCGAAAGCCTTTCGAGCCGTCTTCTTTCTTGCCGGGACAAATTACTAGAATTAATATCTTTTTCTTTACCGAAATTTTTTGGCGTAGATGAGGGCTTTAAGTAGGCTGAAGACATTACAGACTTTTTTTTCGTATAGCCCCTAACAAGGCCTGATGATGATCCATGCCCCGATGTTACTGGTAATTCAACAGCTACTCTAAATATTGTTCTGGCGATGCCAGAACCTATCCTATCGTTTAATTCATTAAACATTTGATAAGCCATGCGCTTATATTGAATTAGTGGGTCTCTTTGGCCTGCTGCTTCAAGGCCAATACCTTGCCGCATGTTATCCATAATTGTCAAATGATCTACCCAATGTTGATCAATTATCCTTATTAAAACTGCCTTCTCAAATTGCAGAAGCAGGTCTTCTCCAAATTCTTCTTCTATTCCTTCATACGACGCTTTCATAAACGATTCCAACTCGTCTACAATTTCGTCTGATCTCATACTTTTTAATTGTTTTTCGTCTGGTAATCCAGAAGTAATTGGAAATATTCTTAATAAATCTCTATAAAAATTGTCAATGTCCCATTCTTCTGTATCCATGGAAAGATGCGTAGAAACTACAATGCCAATTTCCTTTTTTACGAAACCTAGAATCAAATCCTCTAAACCTTCTCCACCTAAAACCTGGTCTCTCATTTTGTATATCAAATCTCGTTGGACGTTTACGACATCATCATAATCAACCAAGTATTTCCTTATCTCAAAATTCTGACCTTCCACTTTCCCTTGTGCACTTTCAACTGATCTGGTAATCATATTATTTTCAATTGGTATCTGTTCATCCCACTTCAAAACGCTCATGGCCTTTTTTATCCTTTCACCTCCAAATCTTTTTACAATATCATCTTCCGTNGATAAAAAAAATTGAGTTTCNCCAGCATCTCCNTGNCGAGCAGACCTTCCTCTTAATTGATTGTCAATNCTTCTNGCTTCGTGCCGTTCNGTTCCTAACACAAAAAGTCCTCCCTTATTTATAACCTCATCATGNTCTNNCTNCCAATCTGAATNNGANANATTCAANGTTTCTGGATTNCCCCCTAAAATTATGTCGGTTCCACGTCCAGCCATGTTNGTNGCGACTGTTACNGCCCCTAATCGACCTGCTTGCGCTATAACNGANGCTTCTGCTTCATGTTGTTTAGCNTTAAGGATATTATGTTTAATTCCGNTCCTATTCAAAAAAGATGATAAATGTTCCGATTTATCTATGCTCGTAGTTCCAACTAAAACAGGTCTGGATTCAGAATTCAGTTCCTNNATCTTNTTNACAATNGCATCCCATTTNCTATNTTCATTCATGAAAATTAAATCGCGTCGATCACGACGTTGGGANGGTTTATTAGTNGGTATTTCCACCACCTCTAATCCNTAAATCTTTTCAAACTCTTCAGCTTCTGTAACAGCAGTACCAGTCATTCCAGACAATTTATCNTACATTCTAAAATAATTTTGCAAAGTGATAGTCGCGTAAGTAACTGACTCCNTTTGGATAGGNAAATTTTCTTTTGCTTCGAGAGCTTGATGTAAGCCATCAGAAAATCTTCTTCCTTGCATTAGNCGTCCTGTGAATTCATCAACAATTATCAATTCTTTGTTTTGAACTACATATTCACGGTTTTTTTGGTATACATTTTCTGCTCTNACAGCATTCTCAGCAAAGTGNGACATCACTTCATTTTCTGGGTCGTAAAGATTNTTCACTCCAAGNNATTTTTCTATTTTAGAGATACCNGTATCACTTAAAATAATNTTNTTTCGNTTCTCCTCNATTTCGAAATCTATGTTATTTTCAAGAGACTTAGCAATTCTGGCATATTTCTTATATTCGCTACTTTGTTCTTTTGCAGGACCGGATATTATCAATGGNGTTCTCGCNTCATCTATTAATATNTTGTCCACTTCATCAACTATNGCGAANGATGTTCCTNTTTGGACNCGNTGGTCTATAANATCGGCCATGTTATCCCTCAAATAATCAAATCCAAATTCGTTGTTGGTCCCATAAACAACGTCACAAGCNTANGCTTCCCTTCGNGTACATTCCTTAAGGTTTTCACCNGCTACNGCCGCGAANATGTCAGGNTTTCCNTCNAAANNACTGNNTTTTTNCANTGNCGAGAAANTCAANGANTTTTGATTTTGNAAACAGGAAACAGATAANCCAAGGAAATCGTAAACTGAACCCATCCATGATGCGTCNCGTTTNGNCAAATAATCATTCACTGTNACTATATGNACGCTGTTTCCGTTTAAAGAATTNAGNTAGGCTGGCAAGGTAGCAACTAATGTTTTNCCTTCNCCAGTTCTCATTTCCGATATTTTTCCGTGNTTGAGTACNATACCTCCAACTATTTGNACATCGAAATGCCGCATGTTNAGTACNCGTTTAGACGCTTCTCGTACTGCAGCAAAAGCCTCGGGTAACAACTCATCGGTGGTTTCTCCATCTTTCANCCTGTTCTTGAAAAANTGGGTTAGTTCCTTNAGTTCATCATTAGAAAGGGATTTATANTGNTCCTCNAGAATATTTATAGATTCCAGAATAGGGTTTAATTTTCTAANAGTTTTTTCGTTAGAATCTCCTATTAANTTAGAAATTATGTTAAACATCCCATTANNTCTTTTTAACTGTTTTGATCAGCGACCAAAAAGTGCACCAACGGATTTACCCTCATGAATTCTTTTAATAGCTTCACCAAACAAAGGAGCAATCGAAATNACTTTGAATTTATCTGATGATTTTTTTAACAAGAAAGGAACAGTGTCAGTTATAACGAATTCTTTGATGNCATCGATTTGATCNAGCATTGTCAAAGNTTCACCTGGTANCACGCCATGTGTNGCAACCGCNNAAATTTCTTGTACNCCCAATTGAGATAACANCTTCGAAGCNGCTACCATGGAACCACCAGTATTGATCTCATCATCAAACAAGATGGCTTCGCGTCCATTAACGTCACCTATAACGCTCAAACTTTCAACATGATCTCTGTTACCTATTCGACGTTTTTCAATAATGGCTAAAGGGGCATCCATTCGAAGAGCGAAGTCTCTTGCCTTTTTTGATATGCCAATATCTGTGGCAACCACTACAGGTTTCTGGATTTGTTTTTTGTTGAAATAATCTATCAATAATGGCATGGCGGTTAACTCATCCACTGGAACCTTGAAAAAACCTTGTACCTGACCGGCATGTAAATCCATCATCAAAACCCTATCGGTTCCGGCCGTTTCAAGTAAGTCTGCTATAAGTCTTCCCGTAATGGGTACTCTAGGTTGATCTTTTTTATCAGTCCTAGCGTAGCTGTAGTAAGGAATAACAGCAGTTATTCGACCAGCTGACGCTCTTTTTGCAGCATCAATCATAATCAACAGTTCCATAATATGATCGTTAACAGGATAACTAGTTGATTGCACTATAAAAACATCTTTTTGCCGAACGTTTTCCAATATCCTAACGAACGTGTTATCGTTATTAAATTTAAAAACCTCAATTTTGCCAGCGGATTGCCCGATGTAACTACAAATATCGTCAACGAGATCTTCGTTCGAGTTTCCAGAAAATATAACCGGATCTCCGTATGCTCCTATCATTAATTCCCCTTAAATATTGGTTTTCGTTTTTCGCGTAAAGCAGCTAGGCCCTCTTTGTGGTCCTCGGATGAAAGAGTAATAGCTTCTGCTGTAGCCGCCATCCGTAAAGACGACTCTAGATCCATTGTTACTGAGTCTCTCATTAACATTTTTGATAAACGAATAGCTATAGGCGGACCTTTGGCTATCATCATGGCCAATTTTTTTGAATCTGCTTCAAGTTCATTATCATTCGAAATAGAATCAACTAAACCACAATCAAGTGCCTCATCAGCTTCCATCCAATCACCTGTTAAAATCATTTTGGCAGATTTCCCATAACCCATTAGTCTTTGGTACAACCAAATGCCACCATATCCTGGCACAAGGCCGAGGTTAACATATGATGATCTAAATTTAGCTCTTCTAGTGGCTAGACGAATATCACAAGCACAGGCAATGTCGAATCCAGCCCCAATTGCAACCCCTTGAATGGCGGCTATATGAGGTTTTTCAGACCTGTAAATCGTAGAAATTATATTATGCGATCGTTTAAAACTTTGACGCAAAACATCTATCCCTTGATCTTCATTTAATTTATGTGGACCTGATTTACTTCCTCCAATCATTTCATTGATGTCCGCCCCAGAACAAAATGCATCCCCCTGCCCTCTCATGACAACAACCTTTACATTATTGTCATCATTAACCCTAAAAAGAGCTTTTTCTAAAGATTCCAACATACAATTGCTCAAGGCGTTTAGTTTAGAAGGCCGATTCAAGGTCAAGTACGCAATACCTGATTTAATGTCCCTATCAAATAATACCGTACCGGTTTCTTTGGGTTTGTTCGATTTAACCATTTGAATATATTAGTTCCAAAAACAATTTTACAGCAGTCAGTTTTATAGGTCAGTAGAAATTAATCTTGTAACAATTCATAGGACTTATTTTTGAATCCAACAATTACTCTATCGTGTCCTAATAGAATAGGCCTGCGTATGAGTCTAGGTTCTTTTACCATTAATGAAATTAGTTCGGAATCTTCGAGTTTATACCTATCAGGTTTATATTTACGAGCACTCGGACTCGACCAAGAAAATATTTCATCAACACTCGAATAAAGTAATATTTTTTCCAATTCCTCCCTAGTGATTCTATTTTTAAATATATCGAGTTCTTCATAATTTACTCGATATTCATCAAGAGCCATCCTAGCTCTTCGACATGTAGTTCAACGTGCCCAGCAATAAAATTTATAATTCCGAATGTTCATTTATATTTAGTCTACTTGATAATAATGCAAATTTATGTTTTCTGTGGTCTACAAAGTTTTGTGATATTAGTATCATTATCATGTTATATTCTTTGATGATTTTCATACAAACTTATTTCATTTAAAAAAAATAATCAAACCTCTTCACATTAGTAAACATACAAAACTATTTAAGAGTCAGAATTATTTCTCTATCATAAGATTACGTTTATAATTTCTATCAGAAATGAAAAAAAAACAACAGTTTTTTAAGGAATTTCATGGATATTTATTTAGCAAATCCACGGGGATTTTGTGCAGGCGTGGACCTTGCAATTAACATAGTAAATTTGGCAATAAAAAAATATGGCCCTCCCATTTACATAAAGCATCAAATAGTGCATAACTCGGTCGTTGTAGATGATGTCGAATCACGTGGTGCCATAACAGTAAACACCGTAGATGAAATACCAATCGGATCCGTTGTTGTTTTTTCAGCCCACGGATCTCCTCCGTCAGATTATGAAAAAGCAAAAAAACGTAACCTTACAATTTTAGACGCCACATGTCCTCTAGTTACAAAAGTACATAATGAAGCGAAAAAATATTCTACGGAAGGTAAAAAAGTAATACTTGTAGGCCATAAAAACCATCAAGAAGTAATTGGTACGTCAGGACAAGCAGAACTTGATCTTATAGATGACAAACGACCGACCATTCCAAGTTATAAAAAAGAATCTGAAATTGTAATTTTAACTCAAACAACATTATCTGTGAGAGATACGTCAAATGCTATAAAGAAGGTTAAAAATAGTTATCCGAACGTAACCGTGCGCAATGATATTTGTTATGCTACGACAAACCGTCAATCCGCTGTAGAATCACTTAAAAATAGCGTTGATTTGATACTTGTCATTGGTGCCAATAACAGTTCCAACTGCAACCGCCTCAAAGAAACTGCCATTGCTGCCGGAAAACCAGCATATCTCATTAGTAGCCCAGAAGAAATAAAAAGCGAATGGTTAGATGGAATAAAAAAAATCGGAATAACTTCAGGAGCTTCGACACCTGAATCCCAGGTAAATAATATAGTAAGCTTCTTATCTCCCGAAAATGTACACCAAGATTTAAAAGTACGGGAAGATGTTTCATTCAGCATCCCTAGGCAACTGAGGTTTTTAGTTGACAAATAAATTTATTTTAAAAGAAACGTTTTCAACATTTAATTATAAAATTACCTTTTTTCTTTGAACATTAACCCCGATCATAAAATCCTTTTAATTGTCATTGACGGTTTAGGTTTTTCTAGAAACATTTCCGAAAACATTCTCGCCGATGTTTGGCAATCATTGGACGAATCTTCAAAAAATATAATTAATATGAAATGTAAAGAATTTGTCAATAGGAATCATTTAATATCACCCATAATCGCGGAATTTGTTGATTCGTCATTAGAAATTAATACCGCACTGGAAATTATAAGACAATCAAAAGCAATTCGATCGGCGTTTTCGAATGAAATGTCTAATGAAATCAGATCCAAGATTCGATTGGTTTCTGAAAAATATCAATATATTCCATGGGCGAGTAAAAACGAATTTTTAGAAGATATACGAAATAAACATTACACGCGTCCAACACATGCCGCTGGTGTTTGGGTCGGTTATGAAGATATGGATCCTATCGTCCAAGGAAACTCTGAAACGGGTCATCAACAAATAGGTAATTTAGCTATTGCTCCACAAATACCGATGTTCATCAGTCAATCAATAAAAAATAAAAGCTTCTATTCAAATACACAGTTAACCAAAACGATAGATCATGCAACAAATTTTGGGAAAAATATCAACATTTCATTTATGTTGTCTGGGAAAACGGGTCAGGATGGACACATACATTCTTCGTGGAACCACTTGGAAGCCTTATTAGAATTGCTTTTTATAGAAAAAAAGATTCCACCGAAAAAAGTCCAAATTCACGCCGTCCTTGATGGCAGAGATTCATCACCTTTTGGGTCTGTGAATAATACAAGCTCGATAGGTAACTACTTGGATCTATTAAAAGAATTGTTAAATAATTACGAAGCCGAACAATGCTTGGCTTGGGTAATAGGTCGCTCAATCGCCATGGACCGTGACTATAGAGAAGATCTTGCTAAAACTAACTACGAATTAATTACTAAAGGGATAGGCAATCTCGTAAATAATTTTAATGAATTAAAAGCACATATAATAAAATGCCACGAATTGGGAATGACTGATCAAGATATCCCGCCAATAGTTGTTTCTAATGAATATCACAGGCTCCCGGTAATTAAAACAGGAGACTCTTTTATTAATCTCAATTTTCGATCTGATAGACAAAGATCTATCACCGGAACACTGGCTAATGCCAAAAATTTCTTAATTAGCGAAAGTAAAAAACATGGAACCGTTTGGAAAATGGATTGGATGCGTAAGGATCTTCATCTAGAGATATGTACTTTAACTGAATATCATCCATCCTTTGAACGGGATTACAGTGTTACCGTAGCTTTTCCGATAAAACCTCATATAAATAATTTTTTTTCACAATGGGATACTTTTAAAAACAAAGGTAAATATCTTTTAGTATCGGAAAGCGTGAAAGCTCCACACATGGGTTATTTCATACGGGGGCGAAGAGAGAAACCAACATCTGATAATGAATCATCATACATAATACAGTCATATGGCAAAAATGAAGGGATTTTAACCGATACAGACTTTTACAAAACACCGTTTATGCGTAATTCGGAAATCTCGTCCTATGTTACATGTCAAATCAATGCACATAAATACAACCTTATAGTCTGTAATTTGGCCAGCCCTGATATGATAGGCCATTTACTACCTAAACGATACGATGAGGCACTCGTAGCTTACGAAT
>PCAX01000021.1 GCA_002730795.1 Chloroflexota bacterium | reverse complement strand
GTTTGGTAAACACCTGCCATAAAAACAGGGTCCGACAGAACACCGTCAAACTCATTAATAAATTTTATTTTTGAACGGGACACTTATAAAGTTCAGTAGGTAATTGTTAGCATATGTATATTTTAAATCGAAGTTCTAATAAATTAAATCATTTAAGGATAAACTTGTACAATGACCAACGCCAAACCAAGAACATTTGATAATCGCGAAGAATATCGTAAACAATCGGAAATACAGTCTGGGGTAGAAGTAATCGATAATTCATTTAAAGATTATCTCGGTTCTTCAGTAAAAGCCAACTTATTATGGTCAGGAACAGAATGGTCTGAAGGTCCCGCCTATATACCCAACCATAATGCTGTTATTTGGTCAGATGTACCAAATGATCGTATGTTGAAATACGATCTTGAAACAGGACTAACTACAACTTTCCGTGAACCTTCAAATTACTCAAATGGGAACACTATTGACTTGGAGGGGCGATTGATAACGTGTGAACATCTCACAAACCGGGTTACACGCACGGAACCCGATAACAGCATCACAATTTTGACGGACAATTACCTTGGTAAAAAGTTGAATTCTCCAAATGATGTCGTTGTAAAATCTGACGGATCCATTTGGTTTACAGACCCACCCTATGGAATCACTACGGACAGAGAAGGAACAAAGCGCAAATCAGATTTGGAAGGGAACTTTATCTATAGGATTGATCCTATAGATAAAAAATTAGAAATCGTCTTTGACGGATGTGATAAACCAAACGGTTTGGCATTTTCTGTTGATGAAAATACCCTATACGTTTCGGATACTGGAGAACCTCAAAACATTATAGCGATAGACGTTGGAAGTAACGGAAAAACTCTGCATAACTCAAAAGAATTTGTTGAAGTAAGACCAGGAATAGCTGATGGATTCAGGTTAGATGTTCTTGGTAACATATGGACTAGTGCATGGGATGGTGTACATTGTTATTCACCTTCAGGAAACTTGATCGGGAAGATATTGATACCTGAACAGAGAACTGCAAACCTTGTATTTGGAGGACGAGATTATAAATGCCTCTATATCGCGGCCGACACATCTCTTTATTCCATACAACTTAATATTGAAGGAACAATCAAATTAAGAAGTTCGAAACAATGAAAATTTCAATAGCTACCGATCATGGGGGATTCGACTTAAAAAACCATCTACTCAAGGTGATCTCCAGCTCTGGTTATGAAGTTCTCGATAAAGGTGCCCACACGTTCGATCCCAACGATGATTATCCAGATTTTGCCAAACTTGTTGCTAAATCTATACAAAAAGGTGAAACAACAAAGGGTATTATAATTTGCGGATCAGGGGTTGGAGCTTCTATAACGGCTACAAAATTCAAAGGGGTAAGGGCGGCAATTTGTCATGATACCTATTCTGCTGCTCAAGGTGTGGAACACGACGATATGAACGTATTGTGCTTGGGAGCGAGGGTAATTAAAATCAGCTTGGCAGTCAAGATTGTACGAAAATTTTTAGAGGCTCAGTTTGACTCGGATACAAGATTTGTCAGGCGCCTGAACAAAGTCATAGAGATCGAAAAAAGCCAATTGGGCTGATGATTCTTAATCAAAAATTTTTGTGTTTCCTTACACAGGTATAATCTTTAGCGATTTTCCGCAATATTGGTTTCAAAAATGAATACAAATTTACTCTTGTCCAAAATTTTCAATAAAGAACCTAGTATTTGGGGAGAATGTCTTTCAAAAAAGGATATAAACCACGTCATGGGCTGGTTGGATTTCCCCGAAAATCTTTCTCAATATGTTAACGATTCCAAAACTTTAATTAATTACATGGAACAACATGGATTTAAATCCATAGTTTTAATAGGTATGGGTGGTTCTATAATGGCTGCTCGTGCGTTGTACGCCATGTTTGACAAACGTAACATCAAATACCCAGTGAAATTTGTCGATACAGTAAATCCAGATGATATCTTGTCGATTACTAAAGAGATTTTGTTCAAAAATACATTTTTTATAATAAGCAGTAAGTCGGGCTCCACTATAGAAACACTAGCAATAGATGCTTATATCCGAAAAATTCTTCATGATCTAAATCTTGACGTCTCAAGTCATATGTGCGCAATTACTGAAAAAAACAGCCCTCTGCATTTACGCTACAAAAACGGAGAATTTGGATTGATATTTACCGCTTTATCAACTTTTGGAGGGAGATTTTCGGCTCTATCACAATTTGGATTGATTTCAATTTTATGTAATCAAAAGAACATGGTTAATGTTGTGAAAAAAGCAACGGATTTCCTTAATTACCTTAAACTTTACCCCAAAAAAAACCCCACTCTTAATCTGAGTTCATTTATTTCAAATAACATCCGTTTGGGGAAAAACAAACTCACTATACTTAATTCTCGTAAATTTAATTTTCTAAGCACATGGATAGAACAACTGGTCGGCGAATCCACTGGAAAAAATGGTAAAGGAATTATTCCAATATGCGGTGAAAATTTAATGCATCCTGACGACTATACCAATGATCGACAGTTCGTATTTATCGATGACAAAACCGTCCATACAAAAACTTATTCGAAATTATTGGAACGATTAGAAAAAAGAGGTCATTCCATTTTAAAAGTTATTTTGGATGACCCAATGGAAATTGGGGCAGAATTTTTCAAATGGCAGCTTGCGATTACTTTAATTTCAATTGAGATAGGGATATACCCTTTCGATCAACCTGACGTAGAATTTTCGAAAGTTAAAACAAAAAAATTATTGGAAACTTATCAACAAGATTCCTTAAGCAAACTATTAAAAACTTTTTGCAATACTACTAAAACTTATAACGTATCTTCATTCCCTCAAACTGACTACGTAGGTTTGATTTCTTACGTCAGTCAGGACGCGATTAACCAAAATCGATTTGAGGATATTCGAAAATCCATCACAAAAATTAGCGGAAAAAGTGTATGTTTTGGGACTGGTCCAGGTTATCTGCATTCCGTTGGACAATTATTTAAAGGAGGACCGCACAATATATTTATTTACGGCTTTATTGACATTCCAAAAGAGGACATCCCCGTCCCAAATCAAGATTTCACTTTCGGTCAATTGTTTTTGGCCCAGGCATTAGGGGATTTTACTGAAATGAAAGAGAGAGGTATCCCCATGAACATAAAAATACGGAATAAATAAACCAACAAAAATAATTACCATTGATAAGTAAAAACATCTACATTATGAAAATAAAATAACCGGAGTTTAATTGTGAAAATAGGAATGATAGGTTTGGGGCGAATGGGGTTAAATATGACAGAAAGATTAATTAATGACGGGCATTTAATAGTTGGATACGACTTAAATAAACAATCTTTAAAATCAGCGAAAATGGTTGGGGCTATTACCACAAAATCATTAAACGAATTGGTCGATAAAATTGAAACACCTAGAACAGTTTGGGTAATGGTACCATCTGGAAAAGCTACTGAAGAGGTCGTCAACACCCTTAACAAATTGTTAAAATCTGGTGACTGTATCATAGATGGTGGAAATTCTTATTATAAAGACTCAATAAGGCGAGAAAAACTATCAAAACAATTTTCTATTGATTATCTGGATTGTGGTACTAGCGGTGGAATATGGGGGTTAAAAAATGGTTATTGCCTAACGATCGGTGGATTAAAAAAAGTATATGAAAAGCACAAGCCGATATTTAAAAGTCTTTCCCCAAACAAATCAAATGGAAAACTCCACGTTGGTCCAATCGGAGCAGGTCACTTCGTCAAGATGGTCCATAACGGCATTGAATATGGCATTATGCAAGCATTTGCAGAAGGATTTGAACTTTTGGAATCTAAAACCGAATTCCATTTAAATTTAGAAGTTATATCGGAAAATTGGAGGCGTGGCAGTGTTATAAACTCGTGGTTACTCGATATCATAGCGGAAGAACTAGAGAAAGAACCTTCCTTATCAAATTTGTCGTCAGTGGTTCAGGATTCTGGTGAAGGTAGGTGGACTGTAAACGAATCGATTGAATTGGGGGTTCCTGCACCAGTTATATCAGCTGCACTATATGCTCGATTTAGATCCAGACAGGAAGACCCACTTTCTGGAAAGATCTTATCAGCTATGCGAAGGGGGTTCGGAGGTCACAAATCTGATGATTCAACATTGAAATGAAAGTTTATATGTAATGAATCGCCATCAATTGCTAAAAGATCTTAACCAGTTAAACCCCGGTTTAATGTCTACTAATGAACTAAGAGAAACTCACGAGATTCTTTGGGAACTTATAATCGAAAAAGAATCGGAAGAAAACCAAACCGATATTATGATCTCTGAAATCGAACAAATAAGGTCAGCTGTGAAAAAAATACTCGCTGAACGGGTTAAACGTCAAATGGATGAAGGAGGGCCTAGGGGCGCATAAAATCACATCAATTTAGTGTAAAGGTCTCCTTGTCGTTCTCTAGCTGATGCCATCATTTCGATTAAGGTAACGTCAGGTTCAGAAACATACCTTCTTTTTATTGGAATATCATCGAAATTGTTAATTAGTCCTAAACTTTTTAAGGCGAGTTTTGCGGTTCCATATAATGTTTGTTGTTCCACGTCACACACNGTTATAGGTTTATTTAAAACGTTAGCAATAGTTTGAACCCACCACCTCGATTCCACCAATGCTCCTCCACTAGCAATCACTTCCAAGTCTGTAGAAAGATAAGGTGTAATACGTTCCATCACNTCTGCGAATCTGTAAGCTATGGATTCGCAAAGAGCCTGAAGTATATCGGTGCCGGAAGTCGTCATTTTTAAACCTTTAATAGTTGCTGTAGCCGAACCATTCCAACCAACAGATCGCTCTCCAGATAGGAATGGCAAAACTGTTAGATTATGAGAATCAGGTTTTTTGCCGTCTAGTAAGTTATCAATACCTTCGNTAGTATCAATTCCTAATGATTGGCGAGCCCAAACCAAAACATTACCACCTTCAGTAAAAGAACCNCCCAAAATATTCATATCACGGCCAAAACAATAAGCCCATAAACCCATTGGAACTTTGGGATTACCAGAAACAATAGTCCGCATCGCCCCTGTGGAACCAATTGTCACAGCTAATTTTGAACTATCAACACATCCACTACCAAGATTTGCAGTTAAACCATCGCCAACAGATAACAAGAATGGAACTTCTTTCAAAGGTTTCCACCTGTCGGAAAATTGCTTGTTTAGACCCGACACAGGCTCGTCCCATGATGACAATTCCGGCAAATTGAAAAGGTCAATATCAAGTATATTTAAAAGTTCCTGGTCCCAGCTTCGTCTAAATCGGTCTATCATCCCAGACCAGGACGAAATACAGAAACTGGATTTAACTTTCTNTGGATGAAACCACTGCAGGTAAATATATGTCGAAATATCTACCCATTTACTAATTTCAGAATATAATTTAGGTTGTGTTCGTTTGTACCACATGATTCGGGCTGGCAAGTACGAAGTATGTTGTATAACACCTGTACGCTGATGAACCCGATCAACATCAATTAAAGATTTTAGATTATCGACATCCTCGGAATTTCTTGTATCTGCATAAGAGAAAAAAGGAGTGACCGGGTCGTTGTTTTTATCTAAGCCGACGATTGTACTTGCCATACTATCAATTGCGACAGTGATAATGTTAAGATTTCTNTGTTCCACCATAGCGACAATGCCATCGATCACACTCTCTATAGATGATCTTAGCAGTGAGGCATTTTCTTCGACCCCTCCGTCTGAAGTGAACTTTTGGGAATGANGAACGGCCACAAGAGAACCTTCAACCAGATCGCATTGGGAACTAAACAAACCAGCTTTTATCGAAGATGATCCAATGTCGATCGCCAATACACAGTCAGTGAAATTATTAGTAGTCATGAAATAACGTATCGCCGAACAGAATCTTCATCAATATCTATGCCCAATCCGGGGTCATCAGTAACAGGGAANATACCATTATTAGGGNCATAATTTGAACAGGTAATCTTATTTTTGATTTCATTTCCCAAATGGCTATGTTCCATGATTAAGAAATTAGGNCAGGAGGCTGAGAATTGGACTGTCGCTGCTACTGATATAATNCCTCCACCACCGACATGTGGCGAAACAGGAATATTGTATGTATCAGCCAAAGTTGCTATTTTGTGNCCTTCAGTGATACCGGTACGCCCTATATCATGCATGACAATATCGTATGATCTTTTTTCAAACGATTCGCGCATTTCGTACCTGGTACGATTCCATTCACCAATGGCTACGGCCATATCAAGGGATCGAGCTATCTCACTCTGCCCCTTTATATCCTCAGGGACAGTGGGAGATTCAAGCCATAGAAAATCTAATTCTTCTAACCTTCGCCCGAGGGAAATTGCTTCGGTGACTGATTGCCTCATATGAACATCCACCATTAACTTTATTTCTGGCCCAACCTTTTTTCGGACGGATTCAGATATATTTGCCACCGACTTCCAATCCAACAATAAATGCAATTTCAAAGCTCGGTAACCAAGTTTGACGTGATAATCGGCTAATTCTGCGACGTCAGAAGGATTAATTCCACCGATACCGGCATAAAGCTCTATTTGATCCCTGTATTTTCCTCCAGTCAACTGATGTATAGGTTTTCCTAGTGCCTTTCCTAAAATGTCCCAAAGGGCTATATCGACACCACCTATAGCGTCTACATAAAANCCGGTAGGGTGNCCNCTCTCTCGCATGGCACCATAATTTCTGGTCCAAATCGCACCAATATCAAAAGGGTCTCTTCCAATTACCAATGGTCTAAGTAAATCTTCGACAATTCGCTTGGTAGTGTTAGGTGAAACGGGAGATTGTGCCTCACCCCATCCAATTATCCCATTGTCAGTTTCAATTTTTACAAGTGTCGTTTCATGGTGTTTAGAGTAAATAGAGGTAAATGCTTCGGCNTCTATAATATACTCCCCATAATCAATAAATGGAGGTCTNTCTTCANTTCGGGTGGAGCCACGAGACAAATTGTCATTAGACTTAACCCTTATAGGAAATGCCGTAAGATTTTTTATCTTCATANAAATTGGATCNTATTCATAAAATTACCGTTACATTATTATTGCCGTTCATTGCCAAATATTTATAATTCAAAACAACGTTTTACNCATNATACGTTCCATGAACTTTTTTTAATAGCNAAATAGGANCAAAAACGCTTGAAGATATCCNTTCCACTGGAAAAATCCAAAACTGAAAGCCGNGTTTCTTTGGTCCCAAANGTAGTGGCTTCTCTGGTAAAATCTGGGCACGAGATTTCTTTGGTAGATAAAGCTGGTGAAAAAGCTGGGTATCCCAATGAATCATACGTTACTGCAGGTGCGTCAATTATTTCCNNTAAAGACATTGCTACCTCTGATTTAGTTACTTATATTTCCAAACCTCAAATATTTGATCAATTCCGNGAACATCAGATCGTTCTATCCNTTTTTGGAACNAGATCAAATCCNCAAATAATGTCGAAGATCAATAAGTCCAAAATAACCGCNTTNGACATGGAGCTACTGCCTAGAATATCCAGAGCTCAGGGCATGGATGCTTTATCTTCCCAAGCATCCATCGCTGGTTACAAAGCGGCAATATCTGTGGCAAACGAATTAGGAATATATCTACCAATGATGATGACAGCAGCCGGGACCGTCAGGCCGGCCAAAATCCTTGTTTTGGGAGCCGGTGTGGCTGGACTACAGGCTATAGCTACGTGTAGAAGACTGGGCGCCGTGGTATCAGGATTTGATGTACGAACATCCGCAGGTGAACAAATTGAAAGCTTAGGTGCAAAATTCATACATCCCGATACCATTAATGATGCTGAAAACCGTTCTGGATATGCACGGGAACAAAGTGACGATGAACAAACTGTTCAGAGGACTTTCCTGAGTGATTTTACAACAAATTCAGACGGTGTAATAACCACCGCGGCTATACCCGGCAAACCCGCTCCTTTATTAATCACGGAAGAGATGATTAAGAAAATGAGTCCAGGAAGCGTGATAATGGACTTAGCTGGAGAATCAGGTGGAAATGTAGAAGTATCCGATCCTGGAAACATCGTCATTTCTAACGGGGTAAAAATTATTTGCCCAAAGAATCTTCCTTCTTCTATGCCTAAGGTAGCTAGCGATCTATATGCAAAAAATGTGATGAGGTTGCTGGAACTAATCACTGATAAAAACGGCGATATTTCAATTGATTTAAATGACGAAATAATTGACAGTATTTGTGTGGCTCATAAAGGACAACCCCGCCATACGGAAAAAGGATAAGATCATGGAATCATTACTAATATCCGCCACAATTTTCATTCTAGCCATTTTCGTTGGTTACGAAATCATTACCAAAGTACCGCCTACCCTCCATACGCCACTAATGTCTGGGTCAAATGCAATTTCAGGCATAGTGATAGTGGGCGCCATTTTAGTAGCAGGACAAGTTTCAAACCCATTAAGTGGTTTACTTGCAACCATTGCGCTAACCTTCGCTACCACCAATGTGATAGGTGGATTTATGGTGACAGACCGCATGTTGAAAATGTTTAAACGTACCAAGGACAAAGAAAAGTGATTTTAAACAACATAGAAGAAATTTCATATATCACTGCCGCAGTTCTTTTTATCATAGGTCTGAAAAAATTATCATCACCCGCTACAGCCCGGACTGGAAATGCTCTATCGGGATTAGCGATGTTTTTAGCTGTTTTGGTCACAATCGTGGGACGTACATCCGTAACTTGGGAATGGATCGTAATAGGAGTAGCAATTGGGGTTGTGATCGGTTCTCTGTCAGCTTATTTTGTCAAAATGACGGCCATGCCGCAGATGGTCGCAATATTCAATGGTTTTGGAGGAGGAGCTTCTGGATTGGTGGCATACTTAGAATATTATAATAACTCAGGTGGTCTGATTACACCTGCAACTTCATTGAGTGTGATGATTTCCGTAATCATAGGGGCAATCACATTTATGGGAAGTTTCATAGCTTTTGGAAAGCTACAAGGTTTTATCCCGTCAAGACCTATTCTGTTTCCAATACGAAACATAATTAACGGTGTAATCCTCATCGCGACATTATCCACAATATTGTGGATCCTGGTAGATAATACCCACTTAACGCCTATTTACGCTGCAATTACTTTTTCATTAATCCTCGGGGTGTTGTTGATTATACCTATCGGGGGAGCCGATATGCCTGTTGTGGTTGCTTTATTAAATTCTTACTCTGGAATTGCTGCTGCAGCAACTGGGTTCGTACTTGAAAACACCATTCTAATAATCGCTGGATCATTGGTCGGAGCTTCAGGGATCATATTAACGCGGATCATGACAAAGGCAATGAACAGATCCCTAGCGAATGTAATGCTAGGAGGATTCGGTTCTCAAGACGGTTCCTCTTCGCCTGTTCTTCAGAAAGAAGAAAGACCTGTAACAACCGCCTCAGCATCGGATGTAGCAATGATACTTGAATATGCCCGTTCCGTTATTATTGTTCCTGGATATGGACTTGCCGTTGCCCAAGCCCAACATCAACTTAGGGAATTGTCCGATTTACTGAAACCAAAAGGGGTTTCAATAAAATATGCGATACATCCTGTGGCGGGCCGGATGCCAGGCCATATGAATGTTTTGTTAGCTGAAGCGAACGTTCCCTACGATGAATTGAAGGATATAGATGAAATTAACGGAGAATTCCAAAGAACCGATGTGGCAATTGTAGTAGGAGCTAACGATGTGACTAATCCTGTTGCAAGAACTGATTCATCAAGTCCAATATTTGGAATGCCCATATTAAATGTAGATCAAGCACAAACAGTTATCGTACTGAAAAGAAGTATGGCTTCAGGTTTTGCTGGGGTTGAAAACGAACTTTTCCATCTCGAAAAAACACTAATGCTATTTGGTGATGCAAAAAATTCAATTGAGGAAGTTATTTCTGAAACAAAAGATCTATAACTAGTAGGCTTCTGTATGATGACTTTCCGGGTTACGCATTTCCTTGTTCCAAAGATTTTCCAGGTGATATCTAGGCGTCCACCCTAGTACTTTGTTTGTTTTACTGCTATTAAATTTTTTGTGCGGGAGATCTGGCAAAATAAAGAATGATTCGCAATTAGAATTCAGATTTTCTATAGGAACTTCCACAGCACATTTTATGGCATCACCACAATCAGGCCAAGCGGTACTGTATGGAACTTGCATGTCGACATTGTATAAAATGTCATCTTCTCCCCCTCCCAAATCCCAATGATGCTTCATATTATAGAAGAGCAAAGTAATGACGTGGATATCGTAGGTTTCACTAAAAACGCGACATATCTCCTGCCCTAACGATTTTGTAAGAGCGTATAGTCTCGTCCCCGGTTGATGTGGCATATCCGGATTAAGGTTAAAATCCCATTCCTCGTACTGAGGACCAACCAATTGGAAGTGGGGTCCAGTATTTACTATCTTTTTTATTCCGTTTTCTCTGGCGGCAACCATAATGGAATAATTACCAAGGGTATTAACATCAAATGCCAATTTTCTATCCTCCCTTAGAACCGAAAGATTGACGATCACGTCGACGCCCGAAGATAATTTAACCAACCCATCTACGTCATCAACTGATAACTTTTTATATTCACCATCATATGAGCTTGGCGGTTCGTTAATGTCGGTCAACATTAAATCGTGCTTATTTTTCATGGCTTTGACAACCCAGGGACCCAACATTCCATTACCACCTACAATTAAAATTTTCATAAAATAGAACCTATTCTGGAACTCCGAGTACCGATTTAGAATATCGTGTTATAAATCTCTGATTTGGAACTTTCGATTGTACGTGAATGACTTCCCAAGGAACATTCTGATTAGAATTTATCGATGATTTGACTGCATGAATAAAATCATTATCAGTAATTGTCGATGAACACTCCTTATCTCCAGTATTAAAACCTAACCGAAGGTTTGTTACTTGGAATTTATTATCTCGTGCAAATTCCTTGACAACCATTTCACAAAGATGAGCACAAAGAACATTTACATCATTAGGGTTAGGTTGGGTTGCCCAGTTTTCTGTTATCGCTAGATTCTCAGTTAAGCTTTCATAGAGCTTCAATGTACTCAGGTTTATAACCCGCTTTACGCCTGCATTATTGGCTGCTGTAAGTAAGTTATAAATACATCTAGTGTGATAGTCGATAAGCTTTCGGTTATCACCGGATTGACCTCCATATCCTACGTTAACGATTAGATCTACTCCATCAACAAGATTATCCGTTTGTTGGTCGTGGTCTAATTGGCACACTGAGAATTCATCAGAATTACTATCACTAACGTCTGTGGAGGTAGTTTCAAAATCTTGCGACAAACTCTCCAGCAACTTTTTACCAGTTACTGACGTACTGCACGTTATTAAAATTTTCATTTAACTCGTCTTAAATTTAGTGTGAAATTCAGGCTTTCCCTGTATATCGATCTTTACTCTATACAATTCCCCGCCTCTGTGAGCATCCATATCGTAGCCACTCGGTTCCCAGCCGGTAGTTTCATTAAGACCCGTACCAAATTTCGCCGTAGTGACATAAAGTTCATTTAGATCCTTACCTCCAAACATAGCACTGGAGGTTTGTTTTGCTGGGAAATTAATTCTTCTCTCTTCTTTCCCATCTGGGTCAAGCCGAACGATCATTCCACCATACCAAATTGCTGCCCAAACGTATCCTTCAGAATCTACCGTCATACCATCTGGTATTCCCCAATC
>PCAX01000020.1 GCA_002730795.1 Chloroflexota bacterium | reverse complement strand
GTGTCTAGTTTACAGATGTCAGTTCCAGTTAATCATCCACGGTTAGGGAGATTTGACGTGGTAAATCAGGGAATCAAGCTGAGCCGCACACCATCATCGGTTAGGAATGCAACACCAGAAAAAGGACAACATACTGATGAAATATTGATGGCGGTTGGTTATAAAAAAACTGAAGTAGAAAAATTTCACGAATCGAGAATTGTTTAGAGTATTAGAGGAATACATGAAGGTAATTAAATTAAAGACTGATCGTATGAAGGCTGAAATAGAAGGCTCTGTTGGTTGGATGACTTTTAACCAACCGGAGAAACGTAATGCTGTTTCGTACGATATGTGGAAAGCTATACCTGACATAATAAATGAATTCTCGATGGACGATAACGTAAGAGTCGTGGTGATGAAAGGAGCAGGGCATAAAGCTTTCGTTTCCGGAGCTGACATTTCTGAATTTGAAGAAAAGCGTAACACGACAGACCAAGTCAGAATTTACGATGAGGCAACGAGTGCAGCAAACATCGCANTGANCACNNTNNAAAAACCTNTGATAGCGATGATTCGTGGTTTTTGTATTGGAGGGGGTNTAGCAATTGCGCTCAANGCAGANATTAGAATCTCCTGTGAACTAGGGCANTTTGGAGTTCCAGCNGCTCGCCTTGGTGTTGGTTATGGCTANAGGGGTATAAAACAATTAATGAATCTTGTAGGACCNTCATATACCAAAGAAATATTTTTCACNGGACGACGATTTAGTGCTTNTGAANCACTTCAAATGGGTCTTGTTAATCGTGTTGTTCCCGAAGATGATTTACAAANNACGGTGGAAGAATATGCGAACANCATCNCTGATAACGCACCTTTGACCATAAAAGCNTCAAAAATGGCTGTNAANGAGGGNATNAAAGATCCTGNNGAAAGAGANNTNAAAAAANTTGACGAACTTGTANNCCAATGTTTTGCGAGNAAGGANTATAGNGAGGGTAGATTGGCTTTCATGGAAAAGAGGAAGCCAAAATTTCAAGGTCGATGAACAAAACTTTAANNGTCCTGTATTTATCNATATTGNTNNTGATTTTGACNGCATGTGGATCTAATTTTTCGGAACAAGATGCTATAAATTTTGTCAANCAGGAGTTACAAAAATGTCCNGCCCCTGTCGGNGCNACAGATTTATGGTTTAAACACTATGGTGTTGGGGATTTAGAACGGGCAAATATAGTTGTTACTTCAGGNGGGTATATACAGATGAATAAAGNCGGAGTTCCATATGTTGTTTGGCCAAGNGGCCAAACTAGATATGATTGGTTNTTAGGTGANGCTGGTGGAATNNTACAATGGAAAGCAACAGAGAATAAATCNTCCAGCACAGTAGCCAAANCCAAAGACTACTGGCTNGTAGAAGCTGANGGNGGNCCTAATTTAGTCCATGATCCCACCGGAATTATAGCNGGATCTCAGGATGTTGTTCTTCCNGTNCCATTNCATGTTATGAAAAANAGGAACAGNCCAGTTAGGCGTGCTACCCTTTATCCTCCANTTAAAGTTTACGNAGATTCAGATATATATTCTGATTATGAGTGCGTAACCGATTTGTTATATCCAGATTTAGAACAATAAAAACAAAAAAAATCTTAACATGCAAACTTTANCCAAATCTTTCCGTTTTGATGGAATTNTAGTCCANTCCCAANGCTAGAACTTTTTTTGATAATTCTTCGACAAATGATGTAGGTCCGCAAATATAATTTATAGTTTTTGACTTTGATTCACCCAAAANTTCNANAATNTCTTTTGAAGAAAACCTTCCTTCACNACCCTTCCAGTANTCATTTGAATTTTTTGTNAGAGTAATGTTGATCAAAAANTGTGGATCANTTTTGGCGTAATTGTACAATTCACTTCTGAACAAGATNTCTTCCTCCTCTCTNACCGANTACAGTAAAGTGAATTGAGTAGGATCCTGGATTTCTACCTTNTGTCTAATCATAGACATGAACGGAGCTATTCCTGTTCCCCCGGCAAAAAATATAACTCTTTCACAAAATCNTGGTTTCCAATTAAAATAATTNCCGATTGGACCCCTAATTTCCANTTTGTCNCCTNNNGAAATATTATTGTGGAAATACCANGANACTTCCCCATNAATAGACTTCGTAATNGTAANATCGATGAAATTTCCATTTCTTGGTGANGANGTGANNGANTANCTTCGTTCAGTTATGTAGCCATCTTCGGAACTAAGGCGTACATCGTAATATTGCCCTGCNACTATATTATTGGAAGGGTNTTCGAGTTCCAGACTGAAACTTTTTACTCGNCTACTGAGTTCAACGATATTTTTNATAGTGGCTATTTGCCATTTCATGATATTTTCAAATATCAATCGTTATAATAACGTTGTTCCTTCCACGGATCTCCGTACATGTGNTAACCGTTAGATTCCCAAAATCCGGATACATCTTCGTTCATCAACCAAATGGACTTGATCCATTTGGCAGACTTCCAAAAATATAAATGAGGAACCAAAAGTCGAGCTGGACCTCCGTGGGCTGGTTCTATTGGCTGACCGTTATATTCTATTGCTATCATCCCTTTCNTNTTAACAACATCTTCNACAGGNAAGTTTGTTGTATATCCTCCCTCACATTCNGCCATAAAGTAACCCNCTCTCAATTTAAGTTTNGCATCACTCAAAATATCATCTATGAAAATACCCCGCCAGTGNGTATTAAACTTTGACCATTTTGTTACACAATGAATNTCCGTTGTCCAGTCAGATATTGGAAGTTTTGTAANTTCTTTCCANGTCCATCGGGCAAGNGANGAGTTATCTTGCTTAATTTCAAAAGCCCATTCATCAAGTTTTATATGAGGTGTCGGACCTGCGGTTAGAATTGGGAATCCTTCTTCGACGTATTGGCCCGGTGGTAAAGAATGATGTGTATTTTCTTTTTTTCTTTTAAACCCTGGATTTATCATTATAGATTTCCATTGATAAAGTGTTTTAGGAATGTTAAACATATAACTCTTGCGCAGGATATTCAAATAGATGATAATGTTTTTGTCTAATTATTTCACTTGTATTATGTTGGAGTTTAAAATGGGAAGATTGGAATCACAAAATGCAGTAATAACGGGGTCCGGTAATGGGATTGGAAAAGCAATTGCTTTGTTATTTGGTAGAGAAGGGGCAAATGTAATTGTTGCCGATGTTGAAGAAAATGCGGGATTAGATACGGTAAAACAAATAAATTCCGATGGAGGAAGTGCTGTTTTCAAACAAGTAGATACTTCTGAGTTGGGTTCAGTACAGGAACTTATTACATTCTCTAAACACACTTTTGGTGATGCAAGTATTTTAGTCAATAATGCAGCGGCTTTTGTGTTTGGATCAATAGAATCAATAACCAAGGAAGATTGGTATAAAGTTTTCGGAGTAAATGTCATAGGATATGCTAATTGTGTGAAAGAAGTTCTTCCTGGTTTTAGGCAAAATGGGGGAGGAGTGGTTGTTAATATTGCCTCAATTTCATCGTTTATTGCTCAACCTGACTTTATACCTTACAACTCGTCAAAAGGTGCCGTGGCCCAATTAACAAGATGCCTCGCTATGGATCTTGCGAAAGACAACATTAGGGTTAACGCCATATGTCCTGGTTCGGTACGCACCCGGGCTACCGACCGGCACATAAAATCACTTGGTCTTAATCCTGATGAAGCGTATAAAGAATTTGCCCAAGATGCACTAATGAAAAGGATGGGTCGTCCCGAAGAAATTGCTGCAGGGGCGCTATTTTTGGCTTCTAGTGACTCTTCATTTATGACTGGTGCGCACTTAGTGATTGATGGTGGAGCCTCAATCGACTAAACAAATAACTTGTTTAAATTATATCTGTATATACCAGAATCAATCCGACTGTTCCGACAACCAATAGTAAAAAAGCAAAGACATTAATAAACCCAAATATGAAGAACTTCGGTATATTGCGCAGGAAATACGCAACCGCGGTTATCGCCCATAACGCTGCTTCTGTGGTATTCGAATCTTGAACGGATTTATAAGTCATGATTACGAAAATCAATACTGCTACGAATCCATATAAAGAGGGTAGTCTTAGGAATGGCATAAAATTCTCCTTTTACTTTACCAATTTGTTATAGCACCATCTTCCCTACGCAGCCTTGGTGGCCAAGATCGTGGGTCTATATACGATTTTTCTACTTCATCCATATTGATATCGACTCCAAGCCCCGGTACATCTGGACACCAAGAAAAACCATCTTCCCATTGTATTTGATTGGGAAAAAGATTTGTTGAGAATGTTCCGGGCTGAGTTGGCATCTCTTGTACTCCTACATTACTCGAAGCCATACATAACGAAACGCAGGCTGCTGCGGAAACGGGTCCCAGAGGATTATGAGGAACTATGTCTATATAATGAGTTTCTGCCCAGTGTGTAATTTTAATGGCTTCTGTGATCCCACCAACTATGCAAAGATCTATTCTTGCGTAATCTATCAAATCTTCTTCTATAACTTCCCTGAAAGACCATTTGGAAGCCCATTGTTCTCCAACCGCTAGGGGTAAATTAACTTGTCGTCTTAAATTTTTGTAACTACCCGTATTTTCAGATCTTATGGGATCTTCTATAAAAAATGGTTTAAACTCTTCTAAGTCTTTACACATTTGTACGACATGGGCTGTATCAAGTCTAGTATGTACATCCAAACATATTTGAATATCTGGACCGACAGCGTTTCTTACCGCTGCCATTTGTTCAACAGCGATTCTCATAGATTTCGTCGGCTCAAGAATGGATACCCCTTCGGATTCAAAAAGGCCACCCGTTTCAGGCTGTCCCCATCTGACGAATTTCCAACCGTTATCAACGACGCGTTTACAATTGGAAACTAGCTCTTCTATGGTTCTACCCTGGGTGTGGGGGTAACAAATTACTTTTTTTCGGACGGGACCACCCAATAATTTGTAAACCGGCAAGTCTACGGATTTACCTTTTATGTCCCACAACGCTATGTCAATTGCCGATATTGCAGAGCAATAAACTTTATCAGCAGGGAAAAATCCAGACCTAAACATTTCTTGCCACAATCGCTCTGTTTCCCATGGATCGGCTCCCAAGAGAAGTTCTGATAAATGGTCTACAGCCTCAGAGATTGCTCTACCCCAATTTTTTATACCTACTTCACCTAATCCATAATGACCGGCGTCAGTGTCGACGCGGACTATAAAATAGCTCCTGCCATTTTCAGATCTATCTGCGACGGAATAACTTTTTACGGATGTAATCTTCATTTATTTTCCTTATTTTTTCCATTTAACTTCTTTAGGACCTATTTCCTCTATATACAAACCAGCTCCTTTTCTTCTTGGAAATGGCGTAATTGGTTCTCTACCAAACTTATTGTTTTTCAAAGATTGTAACTTGTTGTCGTTTACTTTTATGCCCAAACCTGGAGAATTTCCCATCACAATAAACCCGTCTTCAATTTCATTATCCCAGGAACTGAACGCTTGTTCTCTGCCTGGATCAACAACTTCCATCATAGAATGATTCGGGAGAGCGGCCGCTAAATGTGCCATGAAATTAGCTTGACAGTTCATCATGGTTACTGGAATTTCATAAGCGTTAGCAATATTTGCCGACTGTCGGCAGCCTGTTATTCCTGAATGACCTGAACTTACGTTTAGCATATCTACGGCCTGATTGGCAATTAAAGTTGTTATATCCGCAATGCCATTTGTGTTTTCCCCTGTAGCTACTGCAGCTTTGACTGATTTAGAAACAAGATTTAGACCCTGGTAGTCCCACCTACGTCCCGGTTCCTCTATCCAAAATATATCAAACTGCTTTTCTATTTCACTCAAGTATCGGACCGTTTGCTTTGGAGACCAGTATTCATTTACGTCAAGCATTAGAAATGGCCGTTCTCTGACAGTGCTCAGGGCATCTTTCATGACTTTTATTCGCCGTAAATCATCTTCCATGGATAGACCTATTTTGAGCTTTCCAGCGTCAATTCCTTTTGAAGCCATTTTGGAATAGAAATTGTGTAATTCTGTATCACTTAGGCAGTATCCTATATCTGAAGCGTACGCTTTGGTTTTGCCTTCTAGTGCTCCCAGGGTTTGCCAAAGTGGTTCTTCATTTAACTTGGCTTTGATATCCCATAGAGCAATGTCTATAGCTGCTATGGCTCCCGTATTGTCTCCTTCATTACCTGATTTAAATACGTAATCCACCATTTTTTTCCAAAGTCCTATGACGCCTCTTGGATCTTCTCCTTCAATAGCTTCGAACAAGCTGGCGACTTTGTCATTTCCACCAGGAGCTATACCGGTGATTCCTTCGTCTGTTTCCAAAAATAAAAGTCCGAAACTGCTTAAGCTATCACCAGAGGGGTAATTGGCGTCCCCTATAGGTCTGTCCATTTTGACAATATATTTTTCTAATCTGTATCCAGTAATTTTCATCGTATTTGTTTCTATTTTAGTTTCAGTTAGTTGTCACTCTTGGCTCCATATGGAGGTATGTATACTTCTGATTTTAGCGGAGCTTTTGCAGCAGCTTTTTCTTCCTCTGTTTGTAAATACTCCCAGAGTCCGGCACCGGGTCTCCTGCCAAAAGGGCTTGGTCCTGCTGTATAGGAAATCGTTCCAGATTTTATTGATTTCCTCAATGACGGGAAATCAATAGAAATACCGTTTCCAGGAGCATTTCCCAATAATGCCTTTCCGTCCTTTATTTTTATGTCAGTAATAATCACATTGTCTTCCGCTTTAGGTACTTGTACCTCAAGAGTTAAGAAATTTGGCATACATGGAGCAAGTTGGGCGTTCATATTACCCGTAGACCCTCCAAGAGTGATTGGTAACTCCATCGCATATGCAGCATCCGCTATTTGAAGGGCGGACGTTATTCCACTCATTCCCCAACTTACTTGTATTATGTCGGCGGACCGGTTATCAAAATAAGGTAGAAATTCCCCAAGGGTGTCAAGGTTTTCGCCTGCGCATACTGGAGCCCGTACCGTGTCTGATATACGTTTTAATCCTAAGTAATCCCATCGACGACATGGTTCCTCGATCCATGCAATATCGTACATTTCTTCCATTTCTTTTACTTTTCTAATGGCTTGCTTAGGCGACCAATATTCGTTGGCATCTATATATAGCTGTGGCGATTTTGTCGATTTTTCGAGTCCCGATTTCATTAACCCTATTCGTTCTAAGTCTTGAGATTGGTCTATGCCAACTTTAAGTTTTCCTGCTTTAAAACCCCAATCATTTGCCATAGTTGCATACCACTCCCGTAGGTTTTCATTAGAAGTGGGCATATCCATACCGCTGGCGTAAGCATTCACATAAGGATTTGAACCACCTAATGTTTTCCACAATGGCTCTTCGTTGTATTTAGCTTTAATATCCCATAGAGCTACATCAATAACAGAAATAGCGTCACTAATGATCCCAGATTGACCTCCTTTAAATGCTCTATCACGCATCCTTTGCCAAAGCCCAGTGACCTGACGTGGGTCCTCACCTGTAATTATTCCCTCTACTAAGGACTGTATTTGGGGTAGCGCACCTCCTCCACCTATTGCTATCCCAGTAATACCTTGGTCGGTGGTTATTTCTACGACGCAATTACTTGATAAGTCCCGCCCCGATGGTGAATTGGCATCTCCCATCTTCCGTGACATCCAATACTCGTAAACGCTAGTTCGTACGCCTGTAACTTTCATTTTTTTCTTAATTTAATATAATTTTGTGGCTACATGATTTTGGTAGAATTGTCTAAATTCATAATGAGAGTGTAGGGACGGATACATATTAGGTCAATGGCTTTTCTCTAAAAATGTTTGTTAAAACTTGTAAAAAATTCAAAGTGCCTTCTAGTGGTTTAATACGGTATCATTTTTTTCTAACCTTAAAAAGGCTTTTATTATGTAATCGGTCCTACGATAGAAAGTGATGATCACTCGGGGTACAAATGCGTTATCCATCATTAGTGGCGGCGGTCACTATATTTATTGTTTTTGCTGGAGCAGTTTTACCAGCAAGTGCCGCTAACCCGACTGATGAAAATTCAACAAGTTTTCTCGTCTTGGATGCAGGTGCGGCAAGAGATGATAATGATTTTAATTTTCTTAAATCTATAGCCCATTTAGTGGGAGAAACCGACGAAAATATCACTGGAATAGCAACTTACAGAGAACATACTCGCAACATTTCCGAAGTAGAACATCATTCCGATGTTAACAATCAAATAAATGAAGCAATCCAGTTTATTTCAAGGATTAATGAACATGATGACACTTCAGATCAATTGGGCATAATAAGTGACATATACTCTCATTTAAGTACAAGAGATTCAAAAAGTGGCTCGAGGATTTATTTGATTACTACGGGAAGGATATTAGGTGAATCAGCAAATAGCCGACAAAGATTCTTAGATGTTTCTGGGTTGTTTGCCAGTGAAGGTTGGATCGTTGATGTTTTAATGTTACCTTCATCCCACCCTGAAATTCGGGATACATTTGGAGGAATAGCAGAAACCACTGGAGGAACTTATTATGATTTAGGTGATCCCACGAGTTTAATATCCTTTGTTAGTTCGGTAACGGGTACCGAATTATCCCAAAAAGTTAATACAAATTTAAATGCCGATAACCCTTCCATACAGTCTATTGATGTTTCTCCATTTACAGAAAAGATGGATGTTTTATTCGTCAAACGACCTGAAATTGTATCCGAACTTTTTTCTCCAAGTGGAACATTGATATCTGAATCAATGTCGAATGTCTCATTTTTTGAAACTCCTACCCTAAATATTTATACAGTCAATAATCCCAAATCCGGACAATGGATAATACGTGGAAGTGGAGATAAATCCCATTTTGTTGTAGCTACTTCTATGTCAAATAGTGTTCAACTTAAAGTGCTAACTGATAAAACGTATCCCGTAAATGAAGACATAATTTTAGAGGTGAGTACTCAAAAAAATGAATTACCGACTGTGTTTAATGAAGCAAAGCTAGAAGCATCTGTGTTAGATCCAGGAGGAAAAATAGCCATTTATGAACTTTTTGATAATGGTTATAACGGCGACAAAAAGGCATCTGACGGGATATACACAGTTAAATTACAAACTGATAAATCCCAAGGTGTAAATGATGTAAATCTACGGATGACTTGGCCTGGTTTTTCTTCAACAATTACTGGCGAAGGAACTTTCAAAACTGAACATTTCCCCAAAATATCGATTTCGGAACTTAGGTCCATCGATGCAAATAAAGGGGAAGAGCAGATCCTAGGTGTTGTTCAAACAACAAAGGCAGATTTTCCGTTCTATTCGTCTGCCAACGACTTATCCGTCCTCGTATATAACGATAATGCGGTCGCTATAGTTGACGTTGACCCCGTTGACGGAAGCACATTGGGTGAGGTTTGGCAATTTAATATAGTTGGAAAGTTTAATGAAAGTGGTGAATATTCGGTTGATGTGGGTATAGCGGGTTCATATATGGGTCGCGAGTATTTCCATAATGAATTGGGAAGTACCGTCAATATTACGATTATAGATCCGCCATTTGTTTGGTTAGGTATGAGAATTTGGCTGATTATCCTACTATCCGTAATTATTTTACTAAGTTTATTACTTGTAATCTTTTTTATTACCAAGGAAAAACCCTATGGCAAGTTGACTGATGATAGGGGCAATGTTTTGGTGGATTTTTCTACTATGAAAAGGCCTTTTATCAAATCTATTATTAGTCCTGGCGTAATTCCCGCTAACGAAATTGTTAAATTACCCTTTAGTGGGGGTGTTTTTGTTTTTAGAAAGGGACGAGTCATTTTTGAGAACAAACCCAACTTTGGAGATCCATCTATTAGGATCAATGGAATGCCATCACCTAAAATAGTTTACCTTGCCGAAGATGTGACTTTGGGAGCTGCTGGTAGGCTCATGAAGTTCATTGAAACTTGACCTCATGGTGATAGGCGTCCACTGTCTGTGATAAGCCACTAAGGGGGCAGGGACTCGCAGTTTCTCGATCAGTTCATTGTTGCGATTAGCGTTATTCGCTTATGTCAACGGTTAGTATAGTGGTTGGCGTAATTGGTTCTCCCGGTTGAATGGGTGTTATGTTTTCTACCGTTTCCATTCCCTTAATTACTCTCCCGAATACCGCATGACAAGAAACGCCAGGAGTGCCACACTCTTTTGGGTTTCCATTTTCGTCAAATGGGTCTAAAAATTGAGTTTCTGAATACGTGATAAAAAATTGAGATGAGTTTGTATTTAATCCAGCGTTTGCCATCGAGATTACCCCTGGCCCATCGTGTTTCATGTCAGGGTGAAAAAAATCGTTGAATTTATAACCGGGACCTTCTCCGTTTCTCGTTCCGCCTTGAGCCATAAAGCCTGGGATTACACGGTGGAAAGAAGATCCGTCATAAAACCCAGATTTTGCAAGATTAACAAAGTTTTCAACATAAACGGACGCAATGTCCGCGTAGAGTTCTATAACTATATCGCCAACATCAGTTTTTAGTGTAGCCGTATAGGATTTAGTTGAGTCAAGGTCTCCCTTTGGAGGGTGATACTTTGGAGATGATTGTTCCACATTTTGATCCATCGTTTTGTTTTCCTTTGAAGTTTCTTCTGAAGCCGAACAAGCAAAAGAAACCAATAGCGTTGGTATCAGAATAAAACGAATTAGCTGAAGGTTAAACATTTTGCTTGCTAGTGATATATAAATGAAGAGTTATAAAATTGTTTTTATTTATACTACTAATTTTAAAATAGTTTTGTAAACAATGTCTACTTTTGGTGAAATAAAAGTTAATTTATATAAAATAAAATGTGATGACAAATGAACTAAATAAATCTCGCCTGAAAAAGATGTTCCGTACAATGTTGATTAGTAGGGCGTTGGATGAACGAGTTTGGATACTTAATAGGCAAGGAAAGGCTGCAATAGCTGCTTCCGCCCAAGGGCATGAAGCCAGCCAGGTCGCATGTATTGAAGCTTTAGATCCGTCCTTGGACCATTTTCTAATCTACTATCGTCAATTTACCGTTACGTTGGCTCTTGGAACTACTCCCGAAGAGCAGCTTAGAACTTTTTTAGCGAAGGATGGTGAGATTATGAGCGGTGCTAGACAATTTCCGCTGCACGGTTCGCATCCTAGGGTAGATCTTTTTTCATTTTCTAATGTTGTAGGAACTCAATTACCTCAGGCTGTGGGTGTCGCATTAGCGGATAAGATGCGAGATTCTAACGCTGTTACAGTAGTATTTTTTGGTGATGGAGCGGCCAGTCAAGGAGATTGTCATGAAGCGATGAATTTTGCATCTATTCATTCATTACCAGTTATTTTCTTTTGTGAAAATAACGGCTATGCAATTTCTGTACCCTTGTCCAAACAGATGGCCGTGGAAAACATATCGTCCAGAGCCGCTGGTTATGGTATGCCAGGAGTACTAGTCGATGGCACCGATATTTTTGATGTGTTTGAAGCTACGTCTGAAGCCGCAAACAGGGCAAGAAGAGGTGAAGGTCCTACTTTGATAGAATCGACTGTAGAAAGACTTTTACCGCACACCACGGATGATGATCATTCCAAATACAGACGTAAAGATGATATTGAAGGATTATCTAGAATGGATCCTTTACCAATAACTGCGGAGAAGCTGGTTTCAATTAATGTTTTGTCCAAGAGTGATATACAGATGATGGAAAAAGAAGCTAAATTAATAGTCGATGACGCTACAGAAAAAATTGGTAATGAACCATATCCTGGTGTGGAAACGATGTTACTACATTCTGATCTGGAATTTTGAGGTTTTATTATGCCAATTGTTTCTGTAATAGAAGCCGTCAGAGATACCATAAGAAGTGAGATGAAACAAAATCCATCAGTTTTTATTTTAGGTGAAGATATAGGTGCTCGTGGGGGTGTTTTTTTAGCAACAGATGGATTCGTAGAACTTTTTGGACCTGAAAGAGTGATTGATACGCCTTTAGCTGAATCTTCTATTTGTGGCATAGCTATTGGATCAGCAGTAAATGGTATGAGGCCAATCGCGGAAATTCAATTCGCTGATTTTGTTTGGCCGGCGGTAAACCAGATTGTGGGTGAGGCATCTAAAATAAGATATGGTACATACGGAAAAAAAATCTGTCCCATGACCATTAGGATACCGTACGGAGGAGGAGTTAGAGGAGGGTTATACCATTCTCAAAGCATAGAGGTAATTTTTTCACATACTCCGGGGTTAAAAGTAGTGGCCCCCGCTACTGCCTACGATGCTTCAGGTCTTTTGCGGTCGGCTATCAGAGATGATGATCCGGTAATTTTTTTAGAACACAAGAAAACGTATAGGTTGGTTAAAGGGGAAGTACCATCGGACGATTATACTATCCCTCTAGGAAAAGCTGAAATCAAACGTGAGGGAGAAGATTTAACCGTTATTACCTACGGGCTCATGCTTCATTACGTACTTCAGTCCGCAGTTGAATGCGAAAAACTGGGAATAAGCGTAGAAGTTGTCGATTTAAGGACACTAAGACCAATAGATAGAGAAACGATCGTTAAATCCGTGTCTAAAACTGGCAGGGCATTGATTGTCCAAGAAGATACAGCGGCGGTTAGTATATCTTCAGAGGTATCGGCCATCATTAGTGAAGAATGTTTTTTTGATCTAGATGCTCCAATTATGAGGTTGACACCTTTAGAAATTCCTCCCATGCCATTTTCTCCCATTCAGGAATCTGAATATTTACCCTCAAAACAGAAAATTACTTCAGCCGTAAGTAAATTGTCGTCTATATAAATGAAAATCGAAATAACACTACCGCAAATAGGAGAATCGGTAACCGAGGCTGTGGTGATTAAGTGGCTGAAAAATGTTGGTCAAGACATAGAAAAATATGAGCCGATAATTGAAATCATTACGGACAAGGTAAGTATGGAAATTCCGTCGCCACATACAGGGAAACTTATTGAAAAAACTGTTTCCGAAGGTGAAACGGTACCAATGGGAAACATGATTGCTGTTTTTGACGTAATTGACGTAGTCGAAAATAATCGACCCACCGATATAACAATTCCTGATCAATCTATAATAGGGTCTATTTCGGATGTTGCAGCTGTTGGACCGACTGGGGGAGAATTTAAGGACAACAGTCTCATTACGGAAGATTTACCCAAACAAACGAGGGAAGATAAGGATATAGATAAAGTCATATCTTCCGATTTGGAAAAGAATCGCTATTCGCCTGTGGTCTTAAAACTTGCAGAGCAGCATGGTATAGATATTACACATGTAAGCGGGTCAGGTCAGAACAACAGAGTAACTAAAAAAGATGTCCTTAATCACATAGATAAAGTAAATGTTGATGAAGTAGACGTTAAAAACACTATTACTGTTGCGTCTGACGATCATTTTGTAACTCCAAATCCCTTCCGAAAAATAATTGCAGATCGAATGGTCGAGTCTTCCTCCAAAATACCTCATGCTTGGACATCTGTTGAAGTTGATATGACCGAAGTCAAAAAATGTATAGATTCCAACAGAGAGTCATTTGAAAGCCTCCATAAGATAAAACTTACGTACCTTACTTTTGCTGTTCATGCTGTTTCTCGGGCTCTTACTTCAAATAAATACCTAAACTCATCGTGGATTGATAATAAAATCGTTCTACGAGGGAACGTAAATCTAGGTATAGCAATTGCAGGATTGGACGGTCTATCAGTGCCGGTCATTCATAATGCCGATGGCTTGGGATTTTTAGATATTTGTAAAAAATTGTCAGATTTGACTATGAGGGCAAGGAAGGGTGAACTTCAATTAAACGATGTTGAAGGAGGAACTTTTACTGTCAATAATACTGGCACTCTTGGTTCTATTCTTGGAGGTGCAATAATCAATTATCCGCAGGCAGGGATTATTACAACCGAATCGGTTGTAAGACGCCCAATGGTTATAAAATCGAACAATAAAGAAGACATTCAAATTCGCTCTGTGATGAATATGTGTTTATCATTTGATCATAGAATAGTAGATGGTCTAGAGGCGTCTAGTTTTGTACAGGCAGTAAAAAAAATATTGGAATCAATTAACACTCGCACTAATTTGACGTGAAAAGGGAAATATTTAAAGTGATTTCATGTGGTATTTTGGACTACCACAAAGCCAGAACATTACAAACGTCCATTCATGCTGAACGTGTTAAAGGTATTAGACCTGACACTATTTTGTTGATGGAGCACCCAGGAACGATAACACTTGGTAGGCGAGCGGATAAAACACATATCAGATCTACATTATCGGATATTGAGAGGAAGGGTATTAAAGTTATCAATGTAGACAGGGGTGGTGAAGCGACATTTCATGGACTAGGCCAGCTAATTGTTTATCCAATAATTAGGTTGAGAGAATATGATTTGGGGCCGATAACCTACATCAGATTATTAGAAGACACAATAATTGATGCACTTAAGGTTATAAATATCAACGGTGAGAAAATAAAGGGAGAAACGGGGGTGTGGGTAGTTGGAAAATCAGGAAATCCAAAAAAAATAGCTGCATTGGGGGTTCGGATTTCAGGTGGCGTAACTCTTCATGGCGCTGCATTGAATGTGTCCACGGATTTAAGTTTTTTTGACCACATAATACCATGCGGTAACCCTCAGTCTGAAGTCACTCGTGTCAACGATGAAATATCCCATAAAGTAACTGTCCAAGAGATATCAGCAATATTCGTAAAAACGTTTTCTTCTAGATTACGTAAAACAGCAGTACGAGAAACATATCAATTTGTTTAAGGATGTAATCTAATATCCCTAATTTTTTAATAGACGGATAAAGTGATTTTGAAAAAGGAGTTTTAATGGGTGAACTAAACTACAGTTCCATGACCCACCTAAAGTGTTCTTTGACTGGAGAAAAATTTGATGCTGATCGTCCCAACAGAATCAATCCTAAAACTGGTAAACCACTATTAGCGCAATATGATCTAGATTTAGCTTCTAGAACTTTGACAAAAAATTCTCTAATTGAACGTCCCGAAAATATGTGGAGATATCGAGAAGTTTTACCCATTCGAGACAAAAAAAATATTATTTCATTAGGTGAAGGATATACGCCATTACTTCGCTCAGAACATTTAGGCGATTACCTTGGAATGAAGGACCTATGGATTAAGGATGAAGGTGTTAATCCAACCGGATCTTTCAAAGCTAGGGGTTTGGCAACAGCTGTTTCCCGTGCTCATGAACTGGGTATAAAAGCGATAACGATGCCATCTGCAGGTAATGCAGCAGGAGCGATGGCAGCCTATGCTTCCAAAGCCGGGATTGGTGCTAACGTATTTATGCCTAAAGATGTTCCGTTAGCTAACCGAATTGAGTGTGAGGCTTATGGAGCCAATGTGACGTTAATTGATGGTCTAATAACTGATTGTGGGAATGCTTCAGCAAAAGCAGCTGAAAAACACGAATTTTTTGATATTTCTACCATGAAAGAACCGTATCGTGTGGAAGGGAAAAAAACAATGGCGTACGAAATAATTGAACAGATGAATTGGTTGGTGCCGGATGTCATAATATATCCAACAGGGGGAGGTACAGGAATAGTTGGTATTTGGAAAGCTATTTACGAAATGCAGGAATTAGGATTGATTAAAAATAAAAAACCTATTTTAATATCTGTTCAAGCTGCGGGCTGTGCTCCAATTTTTGAAGCTTTTTCAAGTGGGGAAAAATACGCTAAGGAATTTAAAAATCCAAAAACAATAGCTTCAGGTATGAGAGTCCCTGCAGCTATAGGAGATTTTCTGGTTTTGGAGGCTATTCGGGAAAGTGGAGGTTGCGTCACTACCGTGTCGGATGAATCTATGATCGATTCGGTGAGGTTTATTGCGAAAATGGAAGGAATCTTTGCTGCTCCTGAAGGAGCTTCAACTTTTTCAGCACTGAAAAAGCTTTTGGATACTGGATTTATTACAAAGGATATGAGTGTCGTATTGATGAATACTGGGTCGGGGTTAAAGTATTTGGACGTTATGAAGTCTTTATCTAATACTGTTTAGAACCATGATCATTTTATAGGTCCACATGGCTATCAACTCCATCAGGAAATTTCAGACGATATTCCTCTAATAACATTCCCATGATATGGGAGTTGTGTCTAGAGCCATCATGTGGTCGGCTTTTCCTTAATGTTCCTTCATGTTGAAATCCTAATTGTAGAAATAGGTTTTTGGCATGAAGGTTATAATCTGGGACATCAACCCAGGCTCTGTACAAATTAAGCTTATCAAATATGTGCTCGAGTAATGCCATTACGGTTGCTTTACCGTAACCTTTGTGCCATGTATCTTTTTTACCAATTAATATTGATATTTGAGCATCACCTAACGCTTCATCTATTGACAACTGTCCTTCTCCAATATGAATACTTTCAGAGGTGTAAACCGAAAATATATCTCTGTGGGGTTCATGATGAGGGTCATTGAAAACTTCTTCCCATTCAGATTTACTTGCGGATAACATTTTCTGTGGTTCGTACCCTAAGTGTGCCACGTCGCCATAGTTATATCGTCCAAACCAACTCTCATTTACTTCTTCATCGTCCAGCCATTCTATTAGTCGGACGACATCGTCACGTGTTACTTGTTTTAAAATTACAGTACTTCGTGTTCTATCCAAAACTTTGTTCCATATGTGTTCACCTTTATATGAGGTTATAATGACATGATAATCGGTTTAATCAAATTGATATACCTAAAAAAGTGTAAATCACAATAAATATACTATTCAGAAAGGTAACAACATTGTCTGATCATTGGAAAATGGAAGCTGAAATAGAATACTGCGTACCATGTGGCTATGGTAATTTAGCAGCTTACATGGTTAGCGAATTATTTCAGGCCGGAGGCCCATCTTTAGCGATTTCAGTAGTTCCAGGTCATAGTGGAGCATTTAAAGTGACGGTTGATGGTAAAGTTTTATGGGATAAAAAGAGAGACGGACGATCTCCACATATAATGGAAGTTAAAGATTTAAAAGCTGAGGTAGCTAATATGTTGCAATCGGGCTCGGTGATTCAGGCAAATTGAACTAGACGGCAAATTGCGTCCAAATATTGACGGTTATGATTATGGATCACCTTTGCGATCGTTGTGAGGAGAGTTAATATACTCATAATTACCTAGGAGAGGGTTAGCTTGTTAACAAGAGCTGCGGTACTTTACAAAACACTGAATCCAATGCCTATAATTGAATTGGAACAGGATAGGCCAAAATTCGGGGAAGTCCGTGTGAAAATCGGTGCTGCGGGTGTATGTGCATCGGATCACCACGTTATGAAAGGTGAAACGAACTTTCCTCTTCCCATAGTTTTAGGGCATGAAGGATCAGGGAAAGTAGTGGAAGTGGGTGAAGGTGTTTCGAATGTCAAAGAAGGTGATAACTGTATATTATCTTTTGTACCATCTTGTGGTTTTTGTCGTTCGTGCCGAATGGGTTTGTCTCAGTTATGTGACACAAATAGAATTACAGGTACAAGACAATATGATGGGACGTATCGCTTAAAGGATAATAACCAAATACAAATTCATCAATTTGCCAAACTTGGAGTGTTTTCCGAATACGTGATAGCTCCCTCTCAGGCTTGCTATGTAATAGATGATTCTATTACATTTGAAACTAGTGCCCTCATTGGGTGTGCCGTCACTACTGGGGTGGGAGGAGTTATCAATCAAAAAGATATTAGAGCAGGTATGTCGGTAGCTGTTTTTGGCGCCGGTGGTGTTGGGTTAAACGCAATTCAAGGTGCAAGATTGATGAACGCCAGTAGAATTGTAGCTGTGGATATTTATGATCATAAGTTAGAATTTGCCTATAAGTATGGGGCGACTGATGTAATAAATTCTAAGAATCAAGATCCGGTAAAGGCAATACACTCTTTATCTGGTGATGGATTGGATTTCGCATTTGATACTTTTGGTCACAGTGAGACTACAATGCAGGCTTTTAAGTCGACGCGTAAGGGTGGTACCACTGTCGTTATTGGATTGGCGCCAGAAGGGTCGGTTACTCAAATCCCTATGGTCGATATTGTTAGGGACCAAAAATCGCTTTTAGGTAGTTATTATGGTTCCATTAGTCCGCACGAAACATTTCGAAAAATATTAGAATTTTATGAGCTCGGTAGGATAGACATACAATCTATGGTTACCCGTAGGTATAAGTTAGCCGAGATCAATGAAGCTTACCAAGCATTGGATCGGGGTGAGGACGGGAGAGGAGTCATTTTGTTCGACGATTGATGTTAATTCATTCACATAAAAGGTACTTTATACTTGCTGGTTAAAATGACTAATGTTATTCTCGTAAAGTGCGTTATGGGCTTTAAACTGTTTATCTGAAAAATGTATCTTAATACCTAAGGTTGGCCAATATGGAGTATTATTTTCACCAATATGGCGTTTTGTTGATTTATACCGTTTTGGCGTTATTTGTGCCTGTTGGCATGTTGTTGGTGAGTTATATGGCCCAATTTATAAAAGTGCGTCCCTCACGTCCCACTCAGGTAAAATTATCTGCCTACGAAAGTGGTTTGCCACCCTTTAGTCCCAAGCCAGTGATGTTTAACTTTCGGTACTATTACTATGCGCTTCTTTTCGTGGTTTTTGATGTTGAAACGGTTATTATTTATCCATGGGCTGTCAAATACGGCTTGTTATCACAACAATTTGGATTTATAGCATTAGGGGCGATGTTAGTATTTTTATTCGTTGTAACTATTCCATTTGTATACGCTTGGCGTAAGGGGGATCTTGAATGGATTTACAATCAAAAATAAATCAAGACAATGTGGATGCATATGGAGTCCGTATTCCTCAGGTCGCGGACGGACCTTTACATGAAATTACTTGGTCTATGGATAGAAATGAAGGTGGTGCTGTAAACAAAATGAAATCTACTCATTTGAAGCCATATCCTGAACCTTTAGTAGATGTTCCTGCTGACATGAAAAATAGCGTTATGGTAAGTTCCGTAGACTATTTGTTGAATTGGGCTAGAAAATCTTCCATGTTTCCACTTCAATTTGGTTTGGCGTGTTGTGCTTTCGAAATGATAGCTACTGCCATGGCCCGTTACGATATTTCGCGGTTTGGAATGGAAGCTATGAGAGCAAGCCCAAGACAAGCTGACTTGATGATTGTAGCAGGTACTGTAACCTGGAAAATGGCTGTACCTCTTAAAAGGCTTTATGACCAAATGCCTGAACCAAAATGGGTAATATCGATGGGTGTTTGTGCTACCTCTGGCGGTCCCTACTACCAAAGTTACTCCGTCGTTCCTGGCGTTAATCATATCGTACCTGTTGATATTTATGTCCCAGGGTGCCCTCCACGCCCTGATGCGCTTTTGTACGGCATTATGCAGTTGCACGATAAGGTTAGACGATACAGCCTAAATTCCAATCCAGCAGGTTTCGAATGACTGATGAGTGGAACGGTAATTCACTAGCTACGGCGTTGGCTGGTGAGAATCCTGATGCAATTGAATCTTGTAACAGGACCGATGTGTGGGTTAAAGGCGAACACATTTTGCAGATTTGTTTTACTTTACGTGATAATCCTGAGTTTGGATTTGACCTTTTGAACAGCTTAACCGCTGTAGATTATTTGGACTATTTTGAGGTTGTATATCACATTACATCGCTCAAAAAAAATGCTTCGGCTGTAATAAAAACAAAGGTTGGACAAGGTAGAAACAATCCGGTGTTGGCCAGTGTTGTAAATGTTTGGCGTGGAGCTGACTATCAGGAACGGGAAGTATGGGATTTGTTTGGGATAACATTTGAAGGACACCCAAATCATAAGAGGCTCTTTTTGTGGGAGGGGTACCCAGGACACCCACTACGTAAAGACTATATAACGTATGATCAATCTATTAATTCGGAAGAAAGAGGCTGATGTCAACAACTGAGCCTATTACAGTTAATTTAGGACCCCAGCACCCTTCAACGCATGGAGTTTTCCGTATGAGGGTTACATTTGACGGAGAAGAAATAATTGACGTTGAACCGGTATTTGGGTATTTACATAGAGGTTCTGAAAAACTTGCTGAAGAACGAACTTATACTCAGGTTTTAACACTTACGGACCGCATGGACTATGTGTCGTCTATGCTAAACAATCAGGCTTATATGCTTGCAGTAGAGAAATTATGCAATGTGGAACCTTCTCCTAGAGGTGTGTGGTTGCGGATGATAGCTGCAGAATTACAAAGAGTGGCGAGTCATCTTGTAGCTACCGGTTTCTTGATCCAAGATTTAGGTGCGTTGGGTACTCCACTGATATACGCGATGCGGCAAAGGGAGTACATATTAGATTTATTTGAAATGTTGTGTGGGGCCCGAATAACTAATTCATACCTTCGACCTGGGGGAGTTTTTATGGACGCACCTGATGAATTTTGGCCTGCACTTGATAAGGTTTTGAATGATATACCTAATGCATTGGATGAATTAGAAGAACTACTATCTGGCAACGAAATAATAACATCAAGAACGCAGGGCGTTTCAATTTTACTACCTGAAACCATGGTAAACGCTTCAATTACCGGACCTATGTTACGTGCTGGAAGTGTTGACTGGGATTTAAGGCACCGTAACCCATATGATTTTTATGACCAGATAAATTTTCAAAGACCCTTACATAGTTCTTCAGATAATTTCGCACGGTTTTGGGTGAGGATACAGGAGGCGCGTGAAAGTGTGAAAATAATATATCAATGCCTCGAGAGAATTGAGCCAGGTTGTGTAAGGCCCTCATTCCATGATGTACCTAGGTTAATTCGACCTGAACCTGGAGACGCTTATGCTGCTATAGAAGGATCTAAAGGGGAACTTGGTTTTTATTTGGTTAGTGATGGGAGTATTGCTCCCTATAGGTGTCACGTTAGGGCTCCATCTTTAATTAACCTTACTTTACTGAGGGAAATGTTGGTGGGAACCCTGTTTAATGATTTATTTGTTAGTTTCGGTAGCATTGATTTAAACATGGGTGAGGTTGATAGATGACCGACTTTTTATATGAAAACGTTATATTTAGATTAATATATTGTAATCTGTCCGGCTCTAGCGATAAATGTGTCAACGAATATGGTTATGTCCAAGGAATTTTTCCAGCTGGGTTTGAATGGTTGGCTTTTTTATTGGCAGGCTTTTTACTGGCTTTTATTTTTATAAATGGAATTTTAGGTGCGGTTATTTTATCGATTTGGGGAGAAAGAAGGCTGTATGGCAGATTTCAGAACCGGCTAGGACCTAATCGTTGGGGTCCTTGGGGACTATTTAGTTCAGTAGCAGATGCCATAAAGGTTATGTTTAAAGAGGATGTAGTTCCCTCTGATGCGGATAGACTTTTATTCAATATTGCACCTATTTTAATGGTGTTTCCTGTTTTTATGATTTTTTCCGTCATCCCCATGGGTATTGGTACTTTTGTAGTTGATTTAAACGTAGGACTTTTATTTATCCTTTCGGTCACTTCTATGAGTGGTTTAGCTGTGGTGATTGCTGCTTGGGCATCCGGGAACCGAATAGCAATTTTTTCGGGATTGCGGGCTGTAGCCGTATTAATAAGTTACGAAATACCTATGGCATTGTCCCTTGTGGGGGTTTTAATGTTTGCAGGGACTCTTTCTTTGGGAGGCATAGTGGAACAACAAAAAATTCCATTTATTTTACTTCAGCCTCTTGGTTTTTTTGTTTTTTTTCTAGCTTCCCTCGCCGAAATTAATAGAACCCCTTTTGATTTAACTGAAGCCGAATCCGAATTAGGGGCTGGTTATCTAAATGATTATTCAAGTATGAAATTTGGAATATTTTTTTTAGCGGAATTTGCTGCTACTATTGGTTCTTCCGCTATCATTACCACCGTGTTTTTGTCAGGCTGGAAGGGTCCAGATATACTTCCCAGCCAGTTTTGGTTTTTACTAAAATTAGTCATCGTGTTAATCGCTATAGTATGGGTCAGAATGTCTTGGCCTAGGTTGAGAATTGATCAAATACTTGAACTCGCCTGGAAGGGTCTATTTGAGCTTACCCTTATAAATATTGTAGCCACAGCCATACTTGTCACTATTTGGCCAAATCCCACTATGGGAGAAATTTGGATTATGGCTGGTATTAATTGGCTTGTAGCTATTCCTTCCGTGATAGTTGTAGGTAAAGTTTTGCGACGGAAAGATAATAAGACAATCCAAGCGGGTAGGGACAATGAACCATATCCAGTTGGTACAGAAACATTAGCTCCATCACTAGTAAATAAAGTGGGTGAAAAATGATAGGACTAGGTTTATTAAAAGGTCTTAAAGTTACCTTATTTAATTTCATTCGTAAACCAGTTACCATTCAATATCCAAACAGAAGAGTTGGATTATTTACAATATCTGCCGCCAATTCAACCAACCCGTTTAAATTTTTTATTAAACAACCTAAGACGGCAATAAAATCCCTCTTAAATATGGCAACAATTCCAGTAAAGATCCCGCAGTCAAGTAGGTTTAGAGGAAATGAGTTTACATGGTTTGAGGATCGTTGCACGGGTTGTGCGAGTTGCGCTAAGTTTTGTCCATTGGGAATAATAGAAATCGTAACACAACCTGGAGGAACTGATGGGCAAGAAGGTGAAAGTTACGCAATAGACGTTTTCGACATAGATATTGGGCGATGTATGTTTTGTGGATTGTGTGTGGAGGCATGTCCATATGATGCGCTTCACATGGGAACACTATTTGAAAGAAGTGGACCTGTAAGAAATAACCTGATAGTAACTAAGGAAGAATTGATAGAAAACCAAAAGAAACCAAGCTCTTGGTACAGACCTCAGTTTGAAGACGATAGTTTTAACCCATTTGAATCGGAAATAGATAACCATAGACAAGCAGGGCGCCACGAGAAACCAAGTGACGAGGACATGCACAATGATTGGGTTAATCGTTGATGGATATTCAAACCAGTGGAATAGTTCATTTAATGTTCTGGATTGTTAGTTTATTAACTGTAATAAGCTCAGTTTATGTTGTTACATCTAAGAATGTTTTCCGGGCGGCTATAGCTCTTTCTCTCACGTTTCTTTTAGTTTCTTTTCTTTTTTTTCTTATGAATGCAGAATTTGTAGGAGTAGTACAAATTTTAGTCTACGTAGGCGCCGTGTCCGTACTAATCGCCTTTGCAGTTATGTTCATAAAAGATGTGGCAGGTGGAAGTCTTCCTTCTCGTTATAGGCCATTAACTGCTGTTCTTTGCATAATGTTGTTTGTGACGTTTGCATATATATCTCAAACTACCAATTGGAGGAGTGTTAATGAAATCTCCAATGAAGATGCTGTTGCAGGTCTTACTGGGTATTATGTGGAAACCGTTTTACCAGAATCAGACTTGATACAAATAAAAGCAGCCCGCGAATTAGATGTTGTTAAAAATGAGGGCATATTTATTGATAGTACTCCTGCTATAGGTGCTTCCTTAATTTCTAATTTTTTGGTGCCTTTTGAAATTTTGGGATTAATACTTGTAACCACTTTGATAGGGAGCCTGATGATCATAAGAAACAAAAAGATTGGTCGGTAAACCGAATTATGACACTGGAAAACGTACTAATTCTATCTGGGGCTTTATTTTCTATCGGTATTTATGGTGTTTTGTCCCGGAGAAATTTTGTAACGACCATTATGTCCCTTGAAATAATGTTTAATTCGATTGTCATTGCCGCTGTTGCTTTTTCCCGGTTTACGCCAGCATCTCTTTTGTTGCACTCAGATTCTATAGTTACCGCTTTTGACTTAAATACTGCATTGTCCGGACAGGTTTTTGGAGTTTTTATAATAGCCATAGCGGCAGCTGAATCGGCTTTGGCTTTAGCAATCGTTTTTGTACTTTTTAGAATAAGATCGAATATAGAAATTACTGAAATTGATGATCTAAAAGGATGATATGAAATGTGGACAGATTACAAAAAGTTGAGTAATCTCCAGATAGCTGAAATGTGGAGAGACTTGTTTGAAGGAGAAGGATTACCCGTGAAAATTGTTCCTGCTGGTAATATTCTAGATTGGAACGAAAAGTCTGATTACAGGCTATTAGTACCTAAGGGGCGTGAACATGTAGCGGATGAAATCCTTAGGAAGCTTTAGTGGGGCAAATTTTGTTCGATTCCGATTTCATATTGATAGCTATATTGGGTTTACCTTTATTAAGTTTTTTAATTAACGGTGTTTTGATTCGACCTATCTTGGGTACGAGATCTCCAATTTCAGGATTTATAACTGTAGGGTCAATAACTTTGGCTTTTATATTTTCATTGGCGTCACTATTCCACGTGATCGTCAATGGTGAAGTGGTGTTTCCCCAGAGAACTTGGTTGTCGTTTGGTTATTTTCAAGTTGAGTTTGGCGTTTTGTTGGATCAACTCACCTCAATTATGCTTGTGGTAGTAACAGGTGTCAGTTTAATTGTTCAGGTGTATGGAATGGCATATATGAAATCTGACAGCAGTTACGTCCGTTATTACGCATATATGTCTTTATTTACGGCATCGATGATAGGTCTTGTTATTTCTCGTAATTTGATTCAATTATTTATATTTTGGGAATTGGTAGGAGTTTCGTCATATCTTCTGATCGGCTTTTGGATGAACCGGCCGTCAGCTGCTGAAGCAGCTAAGAAAGCATTTATTATGACACGGTTTGGTGATTTCGGATTTTTATTGGGTATTATTTATTTGGCTTCCCAAAATCCTTCGTGGTTGGATATTCCAACTATTTACCATGCCATAGAAGGTGGTAATGTTTCAACTACAGTCGCGACTTTAGTGAGCCTTGGGTTTCTAGCAGGCGCTGTGGGGAAATCAGCCCAATTTCCACTACATTCATGGCTACCAGACGCGATGGAAGGGCCTACGTCCGTGTCGGCCTTGATACATTCGGCAACTATGGTTACTGCAGGAGTATTTTTGATTGCTCGCATGTTTCCTGTTTTTGAACAATCTTCAAACGTACTTTTATTAGTTTCTTTAATAGGTGGTTTCACCATTATTTTAGCTGCATCTATGGGGTTTGTAGCTTCCGATATAAAGAGGGTATTGGCATATTCCACTGTGAGCCAGTTAGGTTATATGATGTTAGCGCTAGGAATAGGTGCTTATGTTCCAGCAGTTTTTCACCTGTTTACGCATGCATTTTTTAAGGCGGCCCTTTTTCTTGGTGCTGGATCTGTCCACCATGCTTCGGGCACTTTCAATATGCGGTATATGGGTGGTTTAAAAAAAATTATGCCTTACACGTATTGGTCAATGTTGATTGCTAGTTTGAGCCTTGCTGGGATTTTTCCTTTATCTGGTTTTTGGTCTAAGGATGAAATATTAGCTCATTTTTTTCATGACCTATCATTCTTCTCTTTAGAGTTTGTACTTGTATTGCTTGCCATTGTTGGGGCTATGATGACAGCTTTTTACATGTTCAGGGTTATATTTCTTGTGTTTCACGGAGAATTTCGGGGTGGAGGGAAAAAAGAAAAAGAGGATTTAGAGGATAATGGTTTGAATGTTCCTGAAACATTAGAAACACCCCATTTGGCAGAGGCCCCAAAAGTTATGGTGGTACCAGTTATTTTCCTTGCAGTTATGGCGGTCATTATAGGGTTTGTTGTAAATCCTCCTATAGACCTTCTAATTGTAAGTAAACATTGGTTTGCTCACTTTATGGGATTGGAAAACCAACTGGTGTTCCATAATGACCTATTAGCGATACATGCTGGTAGTAAACCAGAATTTAATTTTGTTGTCGCAATCGTTTCTACCCTGATGGCNGTAATTGGGCTAGNTTTAGCAACNCTTATTTACCTCAANCGTTACATAGTTCTNCCGNATAATNNTGNAGTTCTCCGTAAGGCTCGCTTTCTNTTGGAAAAAAAATATTTTGTTGATTTTCTTTATGAAGANAAATTGGTTAGACAGANTTTTTACAATCGGTTTTCGAGAATCAGTTGAATTTTTTGACCTTAAATGNATAGANAANATAAATATTTTAATTGGNAAATTTACNATCAGNGTTGGNACNTTCTTATCTTCAGGTCAAATTGGACANTTNCAAGTTTATACNGGGACTATGNTNCTTGGATTGATAATTTTGGTTGCAGGTTTAATATTGTGGAATTAAAAAGAAATTATAAAGANGGGTTTCANGGTAAGTAGAAGTGTTTAATGGNCTNCTAACTCTTACNGTATTTTTACCNGCATTAGNCGGNANTNNTGATAGNAGTNATNTTTCGTGGTAANGCGACGGAAAACAAGATAANGTGGAGTTCAATAGGGNTNNCNACTATCACTTTTGTTTTGNCGTTGNTTNTATTTTTCGGNTATGACACAGAACGCGGTGGNATCCAGTTTGTGGATTACTACCAAAAGTGGATTCCAATAGAATCANTAAAATCTTCNTANATATTAGGNGTGGATGGNCTGAGTGCCCCTTTAGTNCTCCTNACTGGTCTACTCGGAATGGTTGCNGCTTTTGCGTCTTGGCGTATTAATGTTCGTGTAAAAGAATATTTTCTCTGGCTTTTATTTTTGGAAACTTCCGTTTTAGGTGTATTTACTTCACTAGATTTAATACTTTTTTTTGTTTTCTTTGAATTTGAATTAATCCCCATGTACATGTTGATATCGATTTGGGGCAACGGNAGACCTCAATANAGNGCCATGAAATTTGTACTATTTACCGCAATGGGTGGAGTNTTTTTACTTATAGGGATTTTATGTATNTACATGTCTACCTCTGTNACAACTATGACTATGGTTGCAATCCCATCTATTGGGATTCAACAGGGTATTCCCGAAATGTTAGNAGGTTCGACGTTGATTGCCCCAGCTGCTTTANTTTTTATTTTTTTCCTCNTTGCNTTNGCNGTAAAACTACCCGTTTGGCCTCTGCACAGTTGGTTGCCTGACGCCCANACCGATGCACCTACNGCAGTTTCTATAATGCTAGCCGGNGTACTTCTAAAGATGGCTGGATATGGAATATTGAGAATCAANATAGGATTTTTTCAACAAACANCGNGTTTCAATGTTAGTGACGCGGCTCCATATATCGCTGGAATTGCGGCTTTTTCNACAGTAATTGGAGCAGTGGTGACAATTCGTCAAACAGATATGAAACGCCTAATTGCTTACAGCTCAGTTAGTCATATGGGATACGTTTTACTGGGTGTTAGTGCCATTTCACATGTCGATCAAAAAGTGGCTATTGCNGGTCTAAGTGGAGCTGCTCTCCAAATGTTTACCCATGGAACCATNACNGGATTAGCATTTTTGACTATCGGATTAACATATGACAGGACCCATACTCGTTATATCCCNCACTTNGGNGGACTCTGGAAAAAACTGCCNTTTATTTCGGTATTTTTCTTGATTGCTGGGCTCGCATCATTGGGACTACCAGGAACATCTGGATTTGTGTCAGAAATAATGGTATTTATNGGTACTTTTAAAGTTTGGCCANTTCCAACAATGATTGCAGCTTTTGGTGTGGTTTTAGCTGCTGGTTACGTTTTATGGATGATACAGCGGACNCTTTTCGGGGAAGGACCATCAACTGGAGGTCTATCCAAAACGGTTTATAAAAACCTAACGGATGTTGGTTGGAAAGAAATGATNCCCATGGTTTTATTAGGTTTTCCAATTTTACTAGTTGGAGTATGGCCACGATTAATAACTGACATGCTAGAAAAAGGGATNGGTTCAATTATTAGGTGAGAATATGACGATACAAGAATTACTGATATTATCACCAATCATGTTTTTAGCCCTTGGGGCTTTGATTGCTATTTTATTAGAAATAACTACTAGAAATGTGTCTCATGTCATTTACGTTAGCATTGTGTTTTTAATTCTTTCTTTTCTNGCTTCTNTGAATCTCTGGAATGGATGGACAAATACTCCGATAGGATCGCCAATTCTCGGAGAGTCTTTTTCGGTTGATCATTTTGCANTGTTTTTCTATTTTTTGATCATACCGGTCGGAGCTGCGACGCTATTGATGATGAANACNCTCCTCGACAAAATGGATTTTGACCGNGGAGAAATGATTATATTGTTGTTATTATCGCTTACNGGGATGATGGCTTTAGTTTCATCCCGTGATCTTTTAGCCATATACGTTTCACTGGAGTTGGCTTCCTTGCCNTTGATAGCTTTAGGAGCCATAAGAAAGAANGGATATGCGCTAGAAGTTGGCGTTAAATTCCTTGTGATGTCTTCCGTTTCAACAGCCACGCTACTTTATGGATTTATTATCTTGTATGGTCTTACAGGATCAACCAATTTNGATCAAATCCTTTACGAATTGAAAAATATGGATTCATTAACTCCTGCTTTAATGTTTTCGATNGTCGCCATAATTGCGGGATTTGGTTTTAAAATGTCTCTTGTCCCTTGGCAAAGCTGGGTACCTGATTTTTACCAAGGAGCCCCGGTGATAGTTGTTGCCTTTGTATCTGTGGCCTCTAAAGCAGCAGCCTTTGCCGTTGTTGTACGTATATTTTTATTGGCAATGAATCATGACGGAGTAATACAATATTGGATAGCAATATTTGCTGTTATTTCTGCTCTGACTATGATTGTTGGGAACCTTATTGCGTTGCGGCAGACGAGCTTTAAAAGATTATTGGGGTATTCAAGTATTTCTCAGGCCGGGTATATGCTAATTGGAATTGCATCAATATCAACCGGAAGTTTAGGTTTAGTAGGATTACTTTATTATTTGGCTGGATACGCTTTCACTAATCTTACGGTATTTTTTACTTACGGAGCCATATTGTCAAAATCGGATAATGATGAAATATACCTATTAAAGGGATTG
>PCAX01000019.1 GCA_002730795.1 Chloroflexota bacterium | reverse complement strand
TATACGCTCAACAGAGGAAATGATTTGTTTTCGTACTTTAGTTGAATAAGCCCGAATAGTCCCCTCTAGTATTACTATATCGGGAATAATATTTGGGGCGGTGCCGCCATGAATTTGTCCCACGGTCAAAACTCCCATTTCGTTCGGTGATATTTCTCTGCTTACTATGGACTGCACAATCGATATGAACTCAGCCGCCATAACGATAGGATCGATTGTCCTGTCAGGCAAGGCTCCGTGCCCACCTTTACCAATGAACTTAATCCTGAAACCATCAGCACTTGCAAATACTGATCCATCATTCACCGCAATCGTACCAACCGGTATCTCATTCCATATATGTAGTCCTATAACTCGGTCTGGTTGATAAGTTTCCAACAAACCTTCATTGATCATTTCTTTAGCTCCGGCAACAATTTCCTCAGCGGGCTGAAATACGAACACAACCTTTCCATTAAATGTATCTTTTAACTTTGATATAGCCCGTGCAGTCATCAAAGCTATGGCAGTGTGTCCATCGTGTCCACAGGCATGCATATTACCATTGGTCGAAGAAAAAGGTAATTCAGTTTTTTCCTCTAGTGGCAATGCGTCAATATCAGCACGAATCATAAGAGTTTTGCCTGAGTTGGAACCTTCGATAATGCCAACAACACCTGTTTTACCTATCCCACCTATTACCTCTACTCCAGATTCCAGAAGATGTTTGGAGATAAGCGAGGACGTTCTTTTCTCGTTAAAAGCAATTTCAGGAATCGAATGCAATTGTCTTCTAAGTTTTACAATTGGCCCACTTATTTCACGAATCGAACCTTTTATCATAAAATGCCTGTTTTTTTAAATGTTTCAAACTTCTTTCTTATCAAAGTAGTTTATATCGTCAATATAGGTTACAAATACCAATATGTACCCTATATTTCCTCTCAACTCCGTTGTTTTCCCTAAACAAAGTTTGAAATTAACGATATTTGAAAATCGTTATTTGGAAATGTTGGATTACTGTATTCAAAATGAAAACAAATTTGTAACAGCTTTAATTAAAACGGGGCATGAAGTTGGCGATTATGCCATACCGTGTTCTATAGGAACATTAGTTTCCATAAAAGACATTGGCAATCGAACTAAGTTAGGAATCCCAATCTCTATAGTAGGTTTACATCGTGTTGAAATATTATCTACGAACAGAAAATACAAATATTTGACAGGAGAAACTAGAAAGTACGCTAACGACGAAGCCATTAATTATGAAGAATGTCACCTGAAGATCATAAGATCCAATTTAACGGACGTTTTATCTCAAATGGCTACTATTTCGGTTACGTATGAAAAACAAATCACAATACCAAAATATGGTGATGAATTGTTTCTTTTTACAATTGGGCTAGTATCAAATATATTGGGGGAAAATTTACAAGAAATTTTGAGAGAAAAGAAACCGGATGTTCAGTGCGTTTTATTGTTAAAAAAAATTGAAACGATCAAATCAACTTTAACAACAAAACTAAATGATCGTCTGTCAGGCGACAATTTATCAAACTACAACTAGATTTTTGCCGGATTATTTACACGCGCATTTGAATTAGATCTCAACCGATTAATAATAATATCTTGGGCATTTCTAACAAAATTAGTGTTGCCATTCCAAGTATGTAAAGCAGACGACAACACTGCCCGACCAAAAGAGAATGTCAGCTCCCAAGGGGTTGAAAATTCTCGGGATTTTCTACTAATTTGGAATAGATTTCTGGTCGCTTGAGAATCTTCCTGACCTCCCGATAAAAAAGCAATTCCTGGAACGTCTTTTGGAACATTTTGGATCAAACATTCCAACGTAGATACTGCCACTTCTTCCGAAGAATCCTCTTTGTCAGACAACCTTCCAGAGAGGATCATATTTGGCTTCAATATCATTGAATTAAGTTTTACATTTTCCTTTGAAAGTTCGCTGAAAACAATATTTAACACTTTATCTGTAACTTCATAACATTTTTTCAGAGAATGATCTCCATCCATAAGGACTTCTGGTTCAACTATAGGAACGAACCCTTCTCTCTGTGCTATAGATGCATATTTACTTAAGCGATTAGCATTTAATCGGATACAGTCATCTGATGGTGTATTTGGACCTATGTTCAATACGGATCTCCACTTAGTGAATTGAATATCGAAATTTTTGTATTCGCGAAGTCTTTTACTCAATCCATCTAATCCATGTGTAAGAAATTCTCCATCAGAATCAACCAGATGTTCTGTACCTGTATCAACTTTGACTCCCGGAACTATTCCAAACGAAGTCAACATACCCACAAAAGACTGGCCTAATTGAGACTTCTGACGTACGGTTTCATCATACATGATTATGCCAGACACATATTCATTTAAATCAGGTGTCGAAAAAATCAACTCTCGCCACCCTTTTCGTCTAAATTCGGTTCCATCTAGACCTATGGAGAGCAATCTATTGTCCATGGTTGCATTACTCTCATCAGCCGCAAGGATTCCCTTCGGTTGTTTAACAAGAAATTGAGCCAACTCACTTAAACGAGTCATTTAAAATTGTTATCCACTTATTTAGTACCAATATTTTGTTTGGTTTTTCGATATATATTAAATTCGTTGTAACATATATTGTTTAAATGTGGTTATCGAAAACATCAGATGCTACGGGTATAAAAAGTGAAAAATATTGGTATTCTAACAGCAGGCGGTGATTGCCCTGGACTCAATGCGGCAATAAGGTCAGTTGTATTGAGTGCAAAGTCGATGAACGCTGAAGTAGTCGGGTTTTTGGACGGATTTTCAGGTGTTAAAAATAACCGAACTACTAACCTCGCGACTTCAGATGTTGAGTGGATAATTGACAGAGGAGGATCAATCCTAGGTTGTTCAGGAAGCAATCCTTTCAATTCGCTGGAAGATTCCAATAAGTGCATGCAAACAATAAAAAAGCATAATATATATGGTTTAATAGTCATTGGCGGAAACAGTTCGATGGGAACCGCCTATTTAGGACAACAAAAAGGCCTGAAAATCATTGGAATACCTAAAACGATAGACAATGACGTGTACGGTACAGATGTAACCATTGGCTTTGATACCGCTGTACAAATAGCCACAGAGGCTATCGACCGTCTTAAAACCACAGCCCAATCCCACGATCGTGTAATGGTCATTGAAACAATGGGAAGGGACGTAGGATGGCTATCGGTTGCTGCAGGTATAGCAGGGGGTGCCGATTTAATTATTACACCCGAAAAACTAATGGATCCAAGAAACGTGGTACAAGCAGTAATAAAAATACACGAAAATAGTGGCAGAAACTACATTATTATAGTGGTCGGAGAAGGAGCGAAATTCCTCAACGACTCTAAGCAAACTGAGATTTCACGTCCCGACGGAGCAACAAGACTTGGTGGAATAGGAACTAGAGTGGCCGAATTAATAGCGGATCAAACCGGGTTTGACACACGAGTTTCTGTCATTGGGCATTTGCAACGCGGAGGTCCTCCAAGCCCAAGAGATAGATTATTGGCAAGCCGATTCGGGGTTTATGCGACTAAACGCCTGATAAGTGGGGAAAGCGGATTTATGGTAGCCGATAACGGTGGAAACTTAATAAATCAACCACTAGAAACAGTCGCTAACAAGGTTAAGAAAGTAGATCCACAACTACTGAAAATAGCTCGGTCACTGGAGACATTAGATGTCTACTAATTTTTTATAATCGACCGCTTTTTTAACAAATGTGAAAATAATTCTATTCCTTCTTTGTTCTTTTGAGGACTTTCGAAAGCAAAGCACAACCGTGCACAGTTTTGACCATCATTATTGGGTGCAAAGTTCGTTCCTCCCAAATAACCAACGCCCTCATTAAAAATATCGTCCCTTATTGAACATATGTCTGATCCTTCTGGGAGAGTCAACCATAAATAGCAACCACCTTCCGGATTAGACCAAGTAGCTCCTGTTCCAGAAAAATTTTCTTCTAGTGACATCACCATCGCATCTTTTTTTTGTTTAAGTAGTGGGTTAAATTTTCCCCTATGCGCATCAAGATTGTTACTTAAAAATCCTTCTATCGCATAAGCTCCAAATAAATTAGGCCCACTTCCATGCCTGAAACTCATCGCCCGTCTAGTTAAATCTTCTGGAGCCACAAAATACCCGAGTCTCAATCCAGGAGCCAACAGTTTCGAATAAGAGCCAATATAAATAACTATACCTGAATCGTCCAACGCCCTAAAGGGTGGCTGGACCTGACCCTCAAATCTTAAATCTACATAACATTCATCTTCTATAACAGGCATAGAATATTTGTTCAATATTTCCAATATTTGTTTTTTTCTTTCCAAAGGCAACGTAGGACCCATTGGGTTCTGGTGTTCAGGTATCGAATACAGGTATTTGGGATTGCGATTTTCCTTAATGAGTCGGATTATCAACTCTTCCAGCAAATTTGGAATAATACCCTGGTCGTCCACTGGGGTACCAACTATGTCTGCTTGAGCTTTTTTTAGTTGGTTGAATGTACCACCATATACATATTGTTCCGTTATGACCGTATCTCCGGGTTCAGTAATGGCGTGTATTATCAACTGAATCGCCTCACCGGATCCATTGGTAAGTACAATATCATCAGGACTCACATTAAATCCTCTGTCGTTATCGAGTTTATAGGAAGTAAATTCCCTTAGTTCTGGAGAGCCTTTAACGTGAGGATAATAGGCCATTTGCCTAGCTATTTCATCGCCTCGTGCATCGACGGCTACCTGTAGAGCGCGAACCAAGCCATCCATAGGCAGAGTTTCAGGGGCAGGGTAAGCAACCGCAAAGTCGTATTTAGCGTGCTCAACAACGCTCATGGGTAAATCCTCAGATTTTTCTGTGAATAATCCATCGTAACTAAATTTATTTGTCATAAAATTCTTCTTTGTAAGTTCATTACATTACGGTTTATCTGGTTTTTTTAGAATAATTCTACTGTACAACTAAAACTTCTGCATATGGCTACTCGATGCAACAATCCGTCGAATAAATATTAAATGACGTTCACATTTTTACCAAAATAAATACTGGGGTTGACTAACCGATTAGAATTAAGAGTCGGCGTCTTTTAAAAAAGAAGCTTTAATATCAAAATTGGCACTAACTAATGAATTTTTGTGTGAACAGATTTATTTAGTGGATGTTTTGATCATTATCGAAATTATGTTACGGACTAAAAAGGAAAAATAAGTGCCACGTAAACGCAAAGTTAATTACGAAGAGACAATAGACAATAATTTAAGTACCGAAACCGATGATTATACGTTGACTTTAGCTCGACAATCCATGATGGAAGACGAGGATTTAATAGCTGATGAAGGGGCGACTGAGGTAACCCGTTCCGAACTTGATATGTGGGAAGCAGCTCGATCAATGACTGAAAACATTGCTGTTATTTCACAATATACTCATGATTCGGAACTAACAGAAGACACGGTTAGAATGTACTTACGGGAAATAGGACGAGTAGAACTTTTGACGGCAGAAGATGAAGTTGTGCTAGCACGACATGTAGAAATAGCTCAGTGGCTAGACCAGTTGGAATCCAAATTGAATGGATCTGAAATGTTTGAAACAAAACCCAATCCTTCAGAATTGATACTAACCACAATTGAAAATATATCGGAAAACGACCAGATCATAAGGCGTGTTTTTAATTACTTAGGATTAAAAAAGTACTCTCTTAACACTCTTATCAATGATCCAAACTTCAGATTCTTAGTGGACGACGGACGCAAAGGTCACAAGTTGCCGCATAATGGTGATCTTAGTGACTTAAATGAAGAACAATATAGCCAATTTCTTACGGACGCGTTTAATGTTGATGTAAAAACAGCAAATAAAATCAACAGTAAAAATTTTGACGAATTTTCATTCGACCAACTACAAAAATTCTTATCAAATAATTTAGGAATTATCCCTGGTGCTGAATCGCAATCGATAAAACTTTTTCAAACTCTGTATAGACGTGGGGACGCTACTTACGACACGTTTATAAGATTAGTAGCCTACGGTAGCATGAACGGAGAAGAAACATTTGAAGAAAAAGAATCAATAATTCATCGTTCAATATCGGGCGTTTCATGTATTTCCAGAATGTTCCCATCTGATTTTCTCGATATGTTTGATAATCGCTCCAAAATTAACAGCGATTTTGGAGAATTGCCCATCGAGGAAATTACAAAACAGTTGAATCCGTTGGAATCAATTTTTAAGACACATTTTTTACGCGTAAAAGAGGATGGCGAAAAAGCCCGAAGACATTTGGGTGAAGCTAATCTACGATTGGTAGTCAGTGTCGCGAAAAAGCATCTAAACAGAGGTTTAACTATGCTGGACCTCATCCAAGAAGGAAATATTGGGTTGATGAGAGCAATCGAAAAATTTGATTTCAGAAAAGGTTTCAAATTTTCAACATACGCGACTTGGTGGATCCGACAGGGAATTACAAGAGCAATAGCTGATCAAGCTCGAACGATACGGATACCTGTTCACGTCGTTGAAACCCTCAACAAAATCATGCGAGCTAGAAGAGAATTAGGACAAGAATTAAATAGAGAGCCTACTGTGGAGGAAATAGCAGGCAAAGTTGATCTGCCTATTTCAAGGGTGACTGAAATTTTGCAAATGTCGAATGAACCCGTTTCACTGGAAACTCCTATAGGAGAAGAAGGCGAAAATGAACTCGGCGATTTAATCCAAGATAACACCGCACCTGCTCCTGCGGATATCGCAGCACAATCTTCAATGACTGAGGAAATTGAAAGAGTACTGTTAAACCTTTCTGAAAGGGAGCGGCGCGTCTTGCGCCTCCGCTTCGGACTAGCAGATGGAAGACCTCGTACATTAGAAGAAATAGGTGGCGAACTGAGTTTAACGAGGGAACGGATTCGTCAAATAGAGCGGAAAGCACTTAACCGATTGAGGATAGACAAAGAAGTTGGTGAGCTCAGAGAACTTTTAATTTAGGAGTAACAGTTGCAAAAAGGGGCAGATTTTAACAGAGTTACGTTTAGCGCGAAACCAGAATTTGCTGTACTAATAAATGAGACTTTTGTTAAATTAATAACAGGGCTACACGATGCGTTCCACGATCGAATACTTGGCATAAGGGAAGAGCGAATAGACTCCATAAATAACGCTCTAAACGGACGACGAAAGTTTAGATCCGTAAATTCTCCTAATGATTCAGAATCTCACTGGGAAATTCCCGATCTTCCTGACGAATTAAAAAACCCAGGGATTGAGATATCAGGACCCGCACATGTAACTCCAATGTTTATCAACGCTCTTAACCCCGGACCAGACGGATACAGAGCGGAAGGGTACTTAGACGATGATGAAGATTCAGCCAGTCATAGGTTAGATGATTCTTTTTTGGCGGCAGTAAATCGAACAAATGCAATAGATAGAACACTGAAGTACCAAGATAAAGAAAAAAACAAAATCTACACTATTGTAGATGGGAAAACACCTTTTTTTATGCACCGTGAACGGGGTCTTCATTTAGATGAAAGAGATTTTCGTATAGATGGTGTACCGGTTTCTGCTACTCTTCTATCTACGGCTTTGACACTGTTTTATGCAGGACAAGCCCAAGCAGCATATGGACAAGGAATTTATTTTTACTTACCTAAAACTGAATCCCCTCAAGAATCGGCACTTTACAAAGACATATTTGACGAATGTCGAAATAGAATAGACGGATTACAAAAGGCTTCTATCAAAGCAATATTACTGGTAGAGTCTTTGCCCATGGTCTATTGCATGGAAGAATCCTTGTATCAGCTGGGTGATTATGGAGCTGGATTGAATGCAGCAAGGTGGGATCTAAAAGCCAGTCTTCTAGAGTATGCTATGGCCGACGCAAATGCTGTTTGGCCGGATCGTTTCGGAGTAGATATTAAAAGTACTCCATTCATAGCAAATATATTTCGCCGATTAGTAGCAATTTGTAATAAACGTTCAGCGGTACCGATAGGAGGTATGGCGACCACCCTTCCCCACAGAAATCAAAAAATAAATAAACAAGCCTCTGAAGCTATACGGCTTGATAAACAATGGGAGTCCGAAGAAGGATTTGTAAGAGCCTGGGTGGCACATATATACCATATGTCAGCGGCAGCAGAGCCATTTAAACAGTTTCCAAAAAGTAGCAATTTTATTCAGGAAAATTCCGACCCGGAAAAATACCCTGTGAAAATCGAAACGCCAAATGGTGATCTGACAATGGAATGTACTCGGCAAAATGCAAGAGTACTGATCGAATATGTTGAAGGTTGGCTAAATGGGAGAGGAGCAAAAGGAATAGACCGGTTAGCAGGTCGACCTGGGGAACGACCAGCACTGATGGAAGATCTAGCTACTGCCAGAATGTCAGTTGCCCAAATAGCGCAACGATTGGTTCATCAAGCTAAATGTGAAGAAACAGGTCAAACCCACGATCCTAATATAATTACAAACTTACTGGTAAACGAATGTGAAGACATTATTTTAAACTTGGGCAAAGATGCGAAACGTACCGATATTTCAAGATACAAACATGCCATGAATATATCAATGAAATGGATAAAAAATTACACAGAATTCGACTTTAGATCGCTTGGAACCTATTCGTTAAACGAACTCAAACACATAGGATCTGAAGACCAGAAACTTTAGTTGGGTTTTGGGTAAACAATACCTTTCAAATTTTAGAAAATTTCGTGATTCTTTGACCATCGATATGATCACCTATTTCTGCAACGTAAATATTACCTGATGAGTCAATGCAACATCCATGAGCTGATACACAAGCTTCCTTATTACCTCTCCATCTAGTTATTATTGAGCCATTTTGATCCCAAATGGAAATGCCATTACCACCTCCCTGTTCAACCACATATACCAACCCATCGTGACCAAAATGTATATCTCCAGGACCTACAAGATCATCCCATTGATTCAAATATTTTCCGTCCCGATCAAATATTTGAATCCTGTTATTTTCCCTATCACAAATATATACTCTGTCATCAGGATCAACACCTACCTTATGTAGAATGGAAAACTGTCCTGGACCTGTCCCTGCTTCACCCCAAGATAATTCAAGATCGCCGGTTGGTGAAAACCGATGTACCCGTCTATTACCATAGCCATCTGAAACAAAAATAGATCCATCTGAAGCCAATGCCACCCCAGTCGGGTTATTAAATGGGTCACCATTACCCCCTACAGTAGTAACAGTAATACTTGCATAACCAAATACACCAAGTTCCATTAAAACTTTGCCATCTGTTTGATGTCTTGTGACTACATGTGTTTGGTGGTCAGCAAGCCAAATTGTGTCTTCACGATCAATAAAAATTCCATGTGGAACTTTAAATTCTCCATGTTGATTACCTCTATCTCCCCAAGAACCGATAAAGTTACCATCAACGTCCCAGCAAGTAACAGGGTTATTTGATCTACTGAATAGCCATAATCTATCGTGGGAATCAATGGCAACATCAGCACACTCGCCCATGTTCCAAAACTCAGGTTTTTTTCTTAGCCAATCCCTGTCAACTTCATACCTATTTAATCCATCGCCTACAACTGTCAATTTGAAGCCCCTTTCATTTCATGGTTTCCCATTTTCGTAAACTGGCTACTTCTCGCGGTGGATCTTGCATTGATCCAAAAGCTGTATACGATACTTCAGCGATATAAATTGAACCATGAGAGTCTACAACTATACCGTGTGGAGCTATAAACTGGTCATGTTCTTCACCTCTCGTGCCTTTGCCAAAACGACAAATACGAGTACCATCTTTACCTATAATTTCAACCCTCAGGCCCAAACCTGGAACCCCTTCTTGAACAGGTGGAGCTCCAGCTTCAGCAACTATAATTTGCTTTTCTTCCACTCCTTCCGTCACGGCTATGGGGCGATGCATATGTTGGAACGATATAAACTGTCCTTCCAAAGTGAAAAATTGAAGTCTGAAATTCTCCCTATCGCATACTACGAGGGCGTCATCACCAAACATAGCAATATTATGAGGCAGAGAAAATTGTGATGGTAAAGATCCAGGTTCTCCCCATGAAAGTATCCAGTTCCCGTCTGAATCGTACCTATGGATCCTGGAATTACCATACCCATCTGAAATAAATAAATCTCCCGTTTTGGAGTGCACTGCTACATCCGTCGGCCTATTGAAAGGTTTCCCTTTCTGCCAATCAGCGGGTTGTCCTTTAGTACCGATCTGAAACAGAATTTTTCCTTCCTTGGTTCGCTTCTGAACAATGTGAGCCAAATCGTCCACCAAATACAAATTGTCATCGGCATCTATTTCTATACCGTGTGGTCGATCAAATTCACCTTTCCCCCAAGTTTCCAAAAAATTCCCATCCTTATCGAAGATTATTAAAGGATTATCTCCTCTATTGAAAACATAAACATTATCATCAGAATCAACAGCCACCGATGTAGCTTCCTTAAAAAACATAGGATGGGGTAATTTAGCCCAATATTCAACTGGTTTATAGTTCATAACATATCCTTCTATTAATAATGTTCGTAAATAAATTCAAGTGACCTTTTCCCATTTTCTTAAACTAACAACCTCGCCCAATGGCGTAGAATCCAATCCAGAATTAGCTGGTCTAGAAAAATAATTCGTCCAAGCAACCTCCGCGACATAAATTGAACCTTCAGAATCAGTGGATATTCCATGTGGCGAAGTAAACTGCCACAATCCTTCCCCAGGAAGTTTATCGCCGATTTGCTGTAACATATCCCCTTCTGGAGTAAGTATGGAGACTTTAGCTCCAAGATTTGGAACCCCTTGTTGAACAGGCGGTGGTATCATTTCTCCCACATAAAGCCTGTCATCACTCAACTTACCTTGGGTAATGGACATGGGATGGTGAAGGTGTATTTGTTTCAAAAATTTTCCATCAAGATCGAAAATTTGTAATCGAAAATTTTCTCTATCACAAACAGCTATTCTGTCCAAACCAATCATTGTTATATTGTGTGGTAACGAAAATTCCCCAGGATCTGAACCAGGAACTCCCCAGGAAAGTATATGATTTCCATCTCTATCAAATTTGTGGACTCGCGAATTGCCATACCCATCAGAAACAAAAAGTTCACCTGTTTCAGGATGTATTGCTATATCAGTTGGCCGATTGAATATACCACCACTTTGCCATTTACAGGGTTTGTTTTTATTACCAATGGTAAATAAAACTGATCCGTCGTTATCACGTTTTTGGACAAAGTGCCCATCATCATCTACTACATATATATTGTCGTCTTTGTCAATTTCAATACCATGCGGTCTGACGAATTCTCCGTGTCCCATGCCACGCAAAAAATTACCGTCAGAATCAAAAACAGCAATAGGTTCGTTTCCCCTATTGAATACGTAAACATTATCCTTGGAATCAGTCGCAACAGATGTAGCATCTCCGCGGAAGGTTATTCCCATAGGTAGTTTAGCCCATCTATCTACAGGCGCAAATTTGGTGTTTGATTCAACAATATCAACCATACATTAATTCCTTGGTTTCCTAACTGTAAAGGGTTGCTACAATAATTACTGTCTGTTTGGATAAATAACATCGTACTATGAATCAGAAGACAATGCCAATTTCGTAATAAACTCGTGTAAAAATTTCCACATTACTTTTACTAGGAGAAAGTTGAAAACAATTTATCGTGGCGTTCCAGTAGCTTTAATCGCATTCCTGTCTACAGGGCTTCCAATAGGAACAGCACAGTATTCTTTTGGTGAATTCGCGGCACCATTAATGGAAGAATTCGGTTGGACCCAAACTCAATTGAATATGGGATTGTCAATGTCGATAGTTTCAGGACTAACTGCGCCTATAGCGGGAAAACTCTCTGATAAGGTAGGTCTGAGACCAGTAATGGTTTTCTCTATTATTTTGATCTCCGCTGGTTTCCTTTTCAGACCCCTTATATCGAATTTGTATCATTGGTATTTATTAAATGCTCTAGTGTATGCCGGTTTTCCGGGGGCGACGGTTCTGCCGTCAGGAAAACTCGTTGCGGCTTGGTTTCCATCAATAAGAGGACGGATGATGGGAGCAGTCACTGCTGGAAATAATTTTGGGGGTATAACAATGCCGCCTCTAGCTGCAATAATAATCGCAAATCTCAATTGGCAATCGGCATATATAGTTTTTGCAATAGTGATGGCAATTTTGGCAATTTTTGCCTATTTTATAGTCACAGATGATCCAGAAATCATCCGACATGAAATGAAAAAAGCTGGCAAGAATATCTCGTCCAATATGAACAGTATCAAATCAGGCACTACTCTCAAACAATCGATTTCTTCAAAAAACTTTTGGCTAATTATGTTTGCATTAACTGCTGCTACTTTTACTTACCAGGGAGTTTTGACCCAGTTAAGACAACATTTTGAAGAAAGTGGTTTTACAGCTGTAGCAGCGACGACAGGACTAACGACGATCGCTTTTATGGGTATAGGTTCAAAACTGTTTTTTGGAAGAATCAGTGAAAAAATTACGGCCAAATCCGCAACGATTATTTCTGTAGCTCTTCAAATTATTGGGGTCTGTCTATTCGCAATGACGGATGACACCACAATTATGTGGATTGGTATATTTGTTTTCGGATCGGGATTTGGTGGATTAGGAGCCCTGATCGTTTTATTGGTACAAGAGACTTTCGGGTTGATAGAATTCGCCTCCATTATGGGGATAATGCAACTAGCNATGGTAATTTCTTCNACNGGAGGACCAATAATTGCGGGAATGGCNCACGANAANACNGGNTCATNCGANCTTGCTTNTATATTAATTGCAATAATTTTCTTTATNGGGCTNGTTACACTATTCCTNGTNAAGGGGAAAAACTTTACTGAAANTTAATATATAAGTCCTCGTCCNTNTTATNTCCTAATTAGGTTNCNTTTAAAACAGCTTTGGCGTAGTTTATNGATTTCAANTCATGTTCCCATTGATCTCCCAGCGTCGTACCNTCTATTGCCATGTAACCNGAGTAGTTTGCATCAGCCATCGCAGTAATGGCAAATCTATAGTCGATTTCTCCATCAGAAAGTGGAACNCGCAANTAAACCGATCTGTTATTTTCAGGNTGATATACCCTNAATAAATTTTTACAATGCCAATATTTNGATATNGGAGCCATTGCTAAAATAGANTGATCGAAATCTTCTTCNGGNACATCATAATTCCATAGAATATTCCCAAGATCNGGATTTATCCCAAAATTNTCCCGGNCGACCATTTGATTTAACAANACNGCNGCCCATGAATTATCAACAGGCGAGTTNTGATGTACTTCCACCGTAATGTTAACACCTACATCNTCTGCAANATCNCATGCATTCTTAAAATTTTNTGCTANTCTTTCGAAAACCCATATCATNGCNTCCTTAGAACTGTCTTGAGATAANGGCCAGCCGTGNTGACTTCCAGGCAGCGAACCTGGTGGATGNCCCGGATANCGGGCTGGAGCACTTAATGCTCCATTAACGACCTCCGCCCCACACCACTCTGCATATTTAATGGCCTGANTTATNTTNTTTACNTTNGCCGGACCATTTTTTGCGTCCGTCAANGTACCACCAGACCTAATTGCTCCAATTTTTAANCCNTGANCGTTCACTTTTTTTGNAAAGGTTNCAATTTCTNCCTTTGGATTTNCAAGTTTGTTAAATACCTCAAAACCGACTTCTATGGCGTCAAAACCCATTGATTTAACCTTACTCAAAAAATCATCTGTATAATTCTCAACGGAAAGGTTCCAACTATCGACTGATTGAGGATACAAAGCAAAACGTCGGTGAGCGTAACAAAACCTCATATTTTTTTCCTTTTACTTGCTAGAATCATAGTCTGTTTAGAGGAGTGTAACACCATAATTANCCANCAAAACAAAATATCACTATGAAAATTATNNATTTGAATGTTTACGTNACGAAAACCGAGCCAAATGCGCGCTCATGGATATTCGTAGAAATACAAACTGACGAAGGTATAACAGGAGTTGGGGANTGTACCAATTCGGGAGGNGGCGGAGCTTTGGTAATAGCCCAGGCTTTAAATTTGCTAAAAGAAACACTGGAAGGACANGATTTCTCAGATGGNCTCATNGGACAAGATCCNGGTCACATAGATAGCATTTGGCATCAAATATTCAGACGNTTCACAACTTTAGGTTCNAGAGGATTCGCCACNACNCTGGCTAGCGGGATCGATATGGCTCTATGGGATATAAAAGGAAAAGCCCTTAATANACCGGTGTANGACTTNCTCGGAGGTCCTATGCGTGAAACAGTGCCCGTATATTCTCACCTTTCACCAATTGATGACATAAAAAAATGNGTNGAAGACGCTAAAAGNCAAGTTGCCGCCGGTTATTCAGCNCTGAAACTAGATCCTTTTTCACCAGAAATGAGCCGTANCCACAGAAGATATATAGATGGNAAAATATCACCTTCAGCAGCAGCATATGCCGAAGATTTGATGTCTGCTATTAGAGNTGAGGTAGGTATCGATACGGAACTTATGATAGACGCACATGGTAATTTTGATGTTTCTACCGCTACAAATTTNTGTAGGAGAATGGAAAAATTCGATTTAACATGGTTTGAAGAACCACTNCAACCTGAAAGTCTGGATGCTCACAGGCAATTNAGAAACAACACAGATATAAATTTATGTATAGGGGAAAGAAAATATACTAGATGGGATTTTGCTCCATACCTTCAGGAAGGACTTGTGAATTACATCATGCCTGATATCTGTTGGACCGGAGGTATATCCGAAATGAAACGGATAGCCATCCTGGCCGAAACTTACTACGTGCCCATAAGCCCGCATGATGCATCAGGGCCCATTAACGTTATTTCCGGCGCTCATGTACTGATGAATGTTCCAAACATATACAGATTGGAAATGAGCGATCACTCTATAAACGCGTATAACGC
>PCAX01000018.1 GCA_002730795.1 Chloroflexota bacterium | reverse complement strand
TTGAACAGGAGCAAATCTTCCGTGCATTTCTATCATAATTTGGGCTCGGGTTCCGGCAACCGAAGCGACAGATTCAATTAAATCGAGTGAACGATAGAATTCTTTCCTGTCAAGTTCCATATCCCCATTCCCAAATGGGTCAAATTTCATGGCCTCATAACCTTTTTCCAACACCCTCTGTGCGGCCGAGCCAAATTCCTCGGGTGTACGATCAACGGTGTACCAACCATTAGCGTAAGCTTGGATTTTTTCATTAACCTGACCACCCAATAATTTATACACCGGCTTATTACAAAATTTACCTATAATATCCCAGTAAGCCAATTCAACCAAGGCTAGTCCCGTATATACAACCTCTCCGGGTTTACCAAAATCTAATAAAGTCATTCGTCTGTACAAAGCTTCTATGTTAAACGGATCCTGTCCAATAAAATGACGTTCGACATCTTTAAGATATTCGACAACGGTGTGGGTTTTTCCAAGTACTCTAGCTTCACCTATCCCAGTAATACCTTCATCAGTTTCGATGATACAATAAGTGAGGTTTCTCCAAGGAGTACCCAAAACTATGGTTCTGAATCCAGTTGTTTTCATGTTGTTAGTCCAAACATTGACCTTTTTACCACATAATTAGAAACTCTCATACACAATATATAACTATTTAAAGTATCAATATTTAGTAAATAATATTATGTCTATCCACCCACAAATAAAAAAAGTACTCGAAATAGCAGGTGAAGTAGATACCTCTACCAAAAATTTAGACCCTGAAACTTTTAGGTTCAATCACATCCAAACCCGGTCAAAATTTGATTATCATTTAGAAGAAATCCAGTCAATCGAGGATATTACTATATCGTTACCAGTCCATAAAGTACGGATACGTATATATAAAAACGATATGAGTACAGATCGACCATTAGTTATGTTATTCCACGGAGGAGGCTGGGTCGTTGGTGATTTAGACAGTGAGGATACGACATGCAGGTCCATCGCTACCCGCACGGGCGCTGTTGTCATATCTGTGGAATATAGGTTATCACCAGAAACAGGCTTCCCCGGAGGGCTGGAAGATTGTTACAACGTTATGCTGTGGGCGATAGAAAATTGCGAATATCTAGGTATAAACCCCAATTTAATTGCTACTGCTGGGACGTCAGCCGGAGGAAATCTATCGGGGGCAATTTGTATTTTATCAAGTAAGAAAAAACACCCTAAAATATCCCACCAAGCTTTGATGTGTCCGGTCATTGACAATAATTTTGAAAGAAAATCTTACAAATTATATGGAACTGGTGAATATGGATTAAGTATTCAAAAAATGAAGTGGTTTTTTAAACAATACCTAGGTCATAATCAAAACAATAAAAATCCATTAGTTTACCTTCTGCAGAATGAAGATCTCGNCAACTTACCATCAGCGACCCTNGTAGTAGCTGAATATGACTGCCTTAAAGACGAAGCATTAGAGTATTCAACAAAATTATCATCCAATGGAATAAATGTTAGNTGTAAAATATACNACGGAATGAATCACGGNTTTAACNTTCNCCTAGGACACGTAGACGCTGCCGAGTCGGCAATNGACCACNTNAGNGATCGAATAAACGAATCTTTTTACAATAACCGTAANTTTTGATCTCAAGTCCCAAGTATTNTAAAAANNTAANTCNAGAATATTACAANTTTTTNANAAAATTGGTTATTCATCATAGACAGANAATTTCATCTGTTGCTGGGTTTTTACATCTATTAAAACGCTTATACCTTGCTCAAAATTTATTTTTCTCGCTCTTTCAATTGCTGGACCGATTTCTTCAGGTTTTTCCACGATNATTCCTTCGGCACCCATTCCCTGNGCNATCATCGCATAATTGCCGGTCATATTTCCAGCNCCGTAAANCTCCATNGCGTGAGGTAAAGAGTGGTTNTAACCTCCCATCGTACTATTATTCAAAACTACGGTCGTTATNGGNAAACCTGNCCTAACTGAAGTTTCAATATCAAGGCCGGACATACCAAATGCCGCGTCACCCATTATGTTCATACAAAANCTTGAAGGATCNGCCATCTTTGCTCCTATCATTAGGGGAATACCGTATCCGAGATGAGTAGTTTTACCCCATCCAATATAACTAAACGGCACCGAAGCAACATAAAATGGCATCACNTCATCNCTCGGNTGGCCAGCATCGTGAGTTACTACACTNGTTTCATGATCNATATGTNGATTTATTTCATTTACAACTCTNTAAGGGTTTAGTGGGGACATGTCGCTTTCCANCAGTGGCNTCCATTCCNTTATCCANTCATCNNTTACCTGCTTAACCTCCTCAGCAATTGAAGTGTCATCACTTCTCCCAGATTCCCCNAGAATAGACTTAGCTTCATCTATAAACATTNTTAGNGTTTCTTTAGCATCTCCTAAAAGTCCAATATCAGTTTTATATTCTTTCGCTATATCTTCAGCATTATTGGACGAGTGAATTAAAAATTTACCACTGGGTAAATCAATACCATAATTGGTNGTGGTTAAACTAGCCCCTATAGCAAATAAAACATCAGACTCTTTTAGCCAAGTCCAAACCGGNTTAGGGGCNGTCCGATTTGCAGATCCCANNGNGAGNGGATGTCTTTCATCAATCGAAGATTTCCCNGGCATTGTTGTCATNACCGGNATTTGTGTGAGTTCACAAAATTCCTTCAATTCTTTAGTCGCGTNCGCATAAAGAATNCCTTGNCCNGCCCATATTACTGGTTTTTTTGCTTCAAGAAGTTTTTTTAGTGAATCTTTTACATCAGATAAACTCGGTGAGGANACATATTTTCCCGTTGGNTCNTAATTGTGAACNCCCTCAACATTTTCATCCATAGCGTCACGGTGCATTTCTAACATCACTGGTCCTGGNCTNCCGTTTTTTAAGGAAGTAATGGCTCGTCGCATCAAATCTGGNATTTTTTCTCCACTCCGTACACTNACAGCCCATTTCGTGATATTTTGATAATTTAACGGTCCAGAAAAATAAGGTTTAACATCGGATTTATAATTTCCAGGNCCNTCNGGCAAAAANAATAACGGAACAGCGTCNGCATANGCTTGNGCTATACCTCCAAAAGCATTTTCTATACCCGGTCCTCCTTGNCANGCGAAAAGACCATATTTGCCNTTNGCAGCCATATGTCTACTATAGCCGTCNGCGGCCATTATNCCACCCCTCTCTTGNCTAAATGTAATAGGTCGNATACCTTCTTTAGCGACAGCCTCAATTAANGGGTTAGCCGGAAAACATGCCATCCATTCAAAACCTTCTTTTTTAAGAATTTTTGCTATAGCTTCATAGCCATTCATTAGAGATACCTCACATAATTTCTAAATCGTATATACATAANCCCAANGTGNTAGGCNATATNACNGAAGTTTGCCGCGATTTTTTACCCTAGATATTTACNCTAGATATTTGTAGTCATNCCAAAAACGTAAAAAACCGCATAATTTTACCTATGCAGAAGTGTACGTATTTTAAATAGGGTAATTATATCTANTAGAGTTGTATAGGAATCTAGACACNCAAATCAAAAGATTCAAACAAAAATTGAACTCAGGAGTTCAGAAATGGTCGAACAATTGACGCCTGTAAATCAACAACCAATAGGGAACGCATCAATCAAGGTAATTGGAGTCGGTGGCGGAGGGCAAAATGCCGTTAACCGAATGTACAGAGAACGGGTCGAAGGGGTAGATTATATTGCTATTAATACCGATGCACAAGCTTTAGAAAATGCACACCTTCCTGACGATAAAAAACTTCGTGTCGGGGATGAAACAGCCAGAGGTCTTGGCGTAGGTGGTGATCCTGCCAGAGGAAGACAATGTCATGAAGAAAGTCGTGAAGAAATAAAACAGATATTAAATGGTGGAGACCTTGTTTTTGTGGCAGCTGGTATGGGAGGAGGAACTGGAAGTGGAGGTGCTCCGATAGTTGCGGAAATTGCTCAAGAGTTGGAATGCCTTACTGTAGGTGTAGTTACAAAACCATTTAGTTTTGAGGGTAAAATAAGGAGCAAAAAAGCTGCCGAAGGAATCGAACAACTGACCCAACATGTAGATACTATGGTTATTATTCCTAATGACAGATTAATGGCCGTCGCTGATGAAACCCTCACGATGAACGGGGCATTTGAGATGGCTGACGATGTGCTGGCCCAAGGTATTCAATCAATAGCAGAACTAATACTGATTCCTGGTGAAATAAACCTAGATTTTGCTGACGTCAGAGCCATCATGGAAAATGCAGGTCCCGCTTGGATGGCCATAGGTAAGGGTACCGGTGAAGATCGAGCAGTAAAAGCTGCTGAAGAAGCAATAAATAGCCCTTTATTGGAAGTAGAAATAACTGGTGCAAAAGGGGTTATTTTCAACATAACTGGTGGCTCAGATCTTACATTGGAAGAGGTTCAGAAGGCGTCGGAGGTTATATCTTCAACAGTACATCCTGACGCTCATATTATTTTTGGTAACGTAATTGATCCTAAAATGGAGAATGAAGTAAAAATCACGGTAATAGCTACAGGCTTTCCAAAACAAGAAGAGCTAGACCGAATAGACAGGGATTCGGATAAAGAAATTTTACAAGACCCTACCAAAATGGGTATCCCCCCATTCCTCAGGATGCATCCATCAGCCAGACGAAGGACTCGTAATGAAATATCGTCTTCAAACCAATTGGGAATGGAATTCAATTAGCAACCAGCTCTCCATGTTCATTTTGGTAAAGAATCTATCGAGATATTCGAAACAGCTGTAGGACCCGATAAACGGGAGTCCGAGACAACATTAAATGCGCGGGCCAAGTTATTAATATGATTCTTTGGCGCCTGCACCACTGAGTAGGAAAACCCACCAATTCGTTTATCAATTTTTTTTGATAAGGGCCCTTTTGATGATCTGGAGTGGGCGGTCTTCTCTGAAATATTAAATTCAATAATTGCAACCAGGTTCCGAAAATGAATTGATGAACCACTTGTGATGAAACTATGAATACTCTTAAAAATGTTGTTTGAAGCTTCAATATATAAGATTTCGTCTTGGTCGAAAACAGCAATCAAACCATGTTTCTCACCCATCATCCAGCATGAAGATTCGTTCAAGGGCAACTTAGGTCCATTGATAAGGTCATTGTATATTCCTTGCCATTTTCCAAGATGTTTTGGGTTAAAATGTGACATTCGTTAATTCGTTGAAAACATGATTTGTGCGTTAAAATTCATAGGGACACCAAGGTTTTAGAGTAACTCCAAATATATAATCTGCAAGTTTAATTTTGCCTGGATCCGTAGCAGTTATTTTTTTTGAAATCCATAGTTCATAAAAACTAAATCCCCCAAGAAACAATGAAGATAGATGACTTATATCCATGGAAATATCTGGTCTTCCTTTAACTTTAGAAACATTGCCCGTTCCATTAGAAACAGACAATTTATAAATCCCGGATTTACTAAGAAACTTGTCTTCTACCAAAATTATCAATTCTCCGTCATGTTTATAAAGCCTGGAACTAAGTGACGACTCCACATTAATTATACGTAACCACAGTGCATCGTTTTTTTGCCTTGTTATTTCCCTTGGATTATCGACCATCCACCAAAATGGAGAATCTACTGTAACGTGATTAACTGTGATATTTTCATAAAGGTCTGTTGACAACACAGCTTTCCAAAGTGCTTGTTCAGTCGAAGGGGATGATGACATCAATAATTCAATCATTAGGGAATTAGTTTCCCCTTCACAAGTTCGATAGGCAAGCAATCCAGTTTTACCAATTTCGTCTTCGGCTTTGATATAAAATGACGGGGACCATTTATTTTTTTTTAAATTAGACTTGTGTAAATACAAACCCCACATGCCTTCAGACAAAGAAGGCAATCCCGGTCTTAAACACTGGTTATTTGCCCACAACGATTGCGCCACATCCATAACTTCGGCTGAGTCGAGAAAATTTGCCTTGGCTACATAATTACAGTCCGACAAATTTACAAGTAGCCTATTAAACGAAATCTGTTCCTCTTCTGTCGCTACTCCAAAACCAAATCTTCCATATATGTTATATTCAGAAGCCCAAAGTGCCACCAAAGGAGCAGGTTGTTTGTCCAATTTCAACAGCAAACGTTTCATCATTTCAGTTAAAATTCCCTGTCTACGATGATTGACGTCCACTGAGACAAAACAAACCAAACCACATTCTATGAGTGACCCATTAGGTGACGATATAGAAGAATTAATCCATGCCGATGTCCCCACAATAGTTCCATCGTCAATTGCAACAACCGAATTATCAGCTGGTCTTGACTTTTTGAGGTAATCCATAGTTGTTGAACAGTGGCCATCAGCTCTCCAAATGCTGCCATCAGCATCAACGTAATCTCCAAATGCTCTAGAGTCGGCCAAAACAAATTCTGGAAATTCTAAATCAGTATGTGGGCGATAAATGACCATACATTTTACAGGTTAAAAATAGTGAGGACACCAAGCATTATTAGTACCGAACATCATATCTAACTGCTCTATAACACTACTAGATTTTATTCTTAATCTCCCAGTTTGATTCAATAGCGAAAAAGTAGTTACTCCCATGAATGCAGATGCCAAATCAGAATAATATATTTCTATGTCTGGTTCAGAATTTGAATGATACACGCTTGCCCCTAAATTTGTTGATTCAACTCTGAAAGTTTTAAAATCTTCAAGGTTCATTGGATCCAAAACTTTTATAGTTTTTGAATCCTCTGTTGAGTAAGCTCTCATTTCCAAGCATTTTTTCACGTTAATTAATTTGTACCACACACCATCTTTTGTTTCTCGAGTAACACTTCTAGGGTTGGTGAAATACCATAAAATGGGATCTTGATGGGGGCGATTATCAGCTACTATATTATTAATTAGATCAGAATCTACTATCAAAGACCAGAGGTGCAAGCTTGATTCGACTGACAGGGATAATTCTTCAATGACTTCTATAGATCCCATTTCCATATCACCGGACCTCACAGTCTTATAAATCAGATACCCATCGGGCTTACCATTACGGCTTGACAACAGGTAAAAAACAGGATTTTGACCTTTTTTTACCTGATGTATTTCATATCTCCAACGACCCTCGGACCGATTGATCATACCAACATTTTTTTTCCGGAAGGATTCGTAAATTGAGGGGAAAATTTCAAGCGCATCTGATTGTTCAACAAATTCAACAAAAACATCAGGATCTGAACGGAATTTTATAGAGGTAAATCTGGATTTGATATTCCAACGCTCACATAATGTGCCAATGCCATAACCAAATCGCCGGTACAAATTAGATTGAGAAGCCCATAATCCAGTCATTATTTCTCCATGATTAACGGCATCATCATGAAGATAGTTCATTAACTCTGTCCAAATACCTCTCCGTCTATACGTTAGCGAGGTGGTCATATAGGCAATACCTCCCATTTTAATTGACTTAAACCCTGGAATAGTCAAATTGAATGAATCGATCCCGCCAGTACCTACAATACCACTGGTTTCATCAACCACGGCAGCGATTAATCTATTGATTTCTACACGCTCCAAGCGAAGAATTTCCATATCTTTAAAATCCCTGACATCACCAAAACCTCTTCTTACAGCCTTACGCCAATCAAGAAAATTGTTTTTATTTATGGCTTTAATATTTATCAAACTAAAAAAACATACCGGATTGGAACGATTTAACAAAAATTCCGGTATTCTAAAACTATAGTAATACTGATTTAGAAAACATTTTTAATACAACATGGACAAACTACTAGAAAACAAAAATATTCTTGTAACTGGCGCAAGCGGGGGGATCGGACGAATTACATCTGTAACCCTCGCTTCATATGGCGCTAACCTCATTTTAGCAGGTAGAAATATCGCTAATTTAACAAGGACAAGTGAAGAAATAAAAAAAATCGGCAGAATTTCAACATGTATTCCAACTGATGTAACATCTCAGGCTGAAGTTAATAATCTTTTTACCACTATTGATAAAACTTTCGAAAAATTGGATGGCGCCTTTAATAATTCGGGGTTTATTGAGAGGCCAACTAGTGTACATGAACTTGAAGATGAAGTTTTTTTTGAAGTGATGCAAACAAATGTTTACGGAACATGGATTTGTATGAAAAAAGAAATAGAGTTGATGTTAAAACAAAATAAAGGCAGCATTGTAAATTGTTCATCAATTAACGGTTTGAAAGGAAATCCAAGACATCCAGTATATTCTGCAACCAAACACGCCATTTTAGGACTAACAAAATCAGCGTCAATTGATTATGCCAAACGTAACATACGGATCAATGCCATAGCTCCTGGCCCTGTAGAGACGCCAATGATGAATAGGGTAGATAAATCAAACAAACAAAAAAAGGAAACCATAAAAAACTGGATCCCATTGGGTAGGTATGCCGATCCAAAAGAGATAGCCGATACCGTTGCCTGGCTGCTTTCAGACCATACCACGTACTTGACAGGAACCACTTTACCAATAGACGGCGGATTGTCGGCTTCTTAGATAATAAATGCTAGTATCCAAATATTTGGATACAGCAAATTCTAAATGATTATGAGATAGACTGTAAGCCGAGTTCTGTATCTCATTAACATGAGCGTGAGATCATCCATCTAGACGCACCGTCGCCGATGCGTTCAAGCAGCCAACCCGGAAACTACCCTGGTCTGGTCATTATTTCCCTATTTGGCCTTGCACCGAATGGGGTTTACAATAGCTACAAACTGTTACCAGTCGAACGGTGCGCTCTTACCGCACCTTTTCACCCTTACCGAAAAACTTCGGCGGTTTTTTTTCTGTTGCACTTTCCGTCGGGTCACCCCGCCCTGTCGTTAACAGGCATCCTGACCAATGAGGTGCTCGGACTTTCCTCTATACAACAAATTGTACAGCGATCCACCGTCTATCTCATATGTACTATACATTCTACACCTTTACCAGTTTCAGGTTAGTTGAAATTTAAATGTACATATTCATCGAAGACCGTTGCTTTAATATTAAGAAATCTTATATAAGGCATCGCAACTTGGTCTGTTCTTTCAAAAATACTATTAAGTACTTCAATTGCACTTTGTTCTTTTGTCCATGGTCGAGAATTAAGACTTTCTCTAAATTTAATCAAATCTACTACAGGTTCTTTCAAGTCGAACACATTACCGGAACCTGCGGAAACCAATCTGAGCGACTTAATAAAAAATTTTTCTAATTCCATAAGTGTTTTTTTATGGTCGATTTTGTGCAACTTCAATTTCCTTTTTTGTCTCTTGGATAATCCCCTGATAGTTTTTAGGACAGTTTCTTCCAAATCTGCTGACGACCAAAGAACATGACGTAAATCTGATTTTTGTTGTTTTTCACTTATGATTTTTCTTTTTGGGCATACATAATATCTATATTCCTTTGATTTTCGAATGTTTTTGGATACCCATTCACTCCTGCGGGTCAATCCTCGTAACTTAGAATGACACAGGTTACAGTACAACATACCACTAAGATTAAACTTTCGTGCCGGATTTCTTGGTCGAACGGGGGTCCGAGAATTCAGTGTAATTTGAGCTAAATCAAATACTTTTTTTTCAACAATTCCTTGATGATTACCAATGATTTTTACCCCGTAGCGCGTATAGTTTCCAAGATAAGCTGTATTCCGTATTATTGATGATACTGTTATTGGATGCCATAATTTCCCCGCTCTAGTACGTAAACCTCTATTGTTGAGGTTAAACGCTATCTTTCTGAGCCCTAAACCGATCGACATACCGTTTGAAGATGATGTGTAGGATGAAAATATCTCACGGATTACTTCTGCTTCTTCCTCATGAATCACTAATCGCCCGCTGCAGGAAGCAACATATCCATATGGCGTTTTACCTAAAACAAGACCTTTGGACGCTTTCAAAATCATAGAATATCTCGTGTCTCGTAATCCATTTACATCCCTTCCAAAGAGGGCTAAGTTGGCTTCAGCATTCTGAAGAGGATCAGTTTTATCACCTTGAGTACATACAACTTTCAATCGGCTTTCGTAAAGTTTTATGATTCTATAAATAAATGTTTCTAAATCATGTGCTAGATGGCGCGAGTTTGGTATTAGAATTAATGACTTTTTTGAACTTGGCTTGTTAAAATATCCCAGCAATTTATCATATCGTTTTGCCAAGTCTTCTGGAGATTCTGTTACCACACCAGTTTCCGGTGCAAACACTTTATTAAGCGTGTGTCTATTTTGGTAGCAATAAGAAACTATTTGGTGTCTAAACACCTGATTTTGTTTAGATTCAGTTGAAACACAACTGGGCGTATTTAAATTGACGTTTTGCGTTTCTAGAGAATTTGAAAAAAATCCTACTGCGCGCAAATCTTACTCCGTTAAAAAATGCCTACCGCTGTTACACAGTACAGGGGAATCTGCGAATTTCATTTTTTCTAAATCACCTATTGGTAATTTAACTAAACATCCCTGACATATACCCTTAGTGACCCTAACAATAGCCACTCCTCTATTCGAACGAAACAACCTAATGTAATCTCTCATGAAGTCTTCAGGGATCGATTCAGCAAACACATTTCTCTCTTTTAACCGCTTATTGTATTTTTTCCCTAACACGGATTTCTCTTGAACTAGATTTCCTTTGACCTTCTCCCAAGCATCTTTTTTTTGGACGAGGTTTTGATTCATAGTTTCATATCTATTTGAAATCTCGTCGATTTTAGAACGTGCCGAATCGATTTTCTTTTTAAGTTCCTCTAACGATTGTTTAACCCGTGCGTATTCCGTTTCAATAGCCGTCAATTCACGTATGTTGGTTATGATTCCACTATAAAGTTTTTCCTCTAGTTCAGATGACTTAGACTCGAGCGAAGAAACCTCGGATTCAATTTTGGCAATCTCGACTTTGGATTCAAGTTCCATCAATCTAGCCTTTTCGACTTTCTCCTTCATGATGGAAATACCGCCTTGTAGATCGAGTTCTTTTGATATTGAAATATATTGGTGTTTTTGTCTTGCTAGGACTTGGTCTAAATCTTGCAATGACATCAATGTTCTAGCAATATCGTCCAAAATTAGTGCCTTTCGTGCAAAACAATTCAATATTTTAGATAAATAAATCTCTTACACTAAATGTTATTATGTTAGAGCTGATCATTCAAATCATCTAGCATACGTTTAAAATTTTTATACAGTAATTTGACTAGCGAGAATACACAAATTTATAAAATACCACCATTCCTAAAAGCCAGGCCTCGCACCAAAATCGTGTGCACTCTGGGACCTGCCACTGCGACTGTCGAAAAAATTAAACGGTTGATTAGATCCGGAATGTCTGTAGCTCGGCTGAATCTTTCCCATGGATCAGAAAAAGAACATTTATCACTTATAGCCAATTGTAGATTAGCCGCCAAAGAACTCGATGTTCCTATCGGAATTCTAGCTGATTTGCCTGGCCCAAAATACAGAATAGGTGATTTCAAACAAAAAGCAATAACTGTACCCACTGGAAATGATTTTATTTTTTCATCGGATTTTATTGATGCCAATATACCAACCGTTAATATATGGCCCGACGGTTTTAGTCGCGATATACGTAAAGGAGCCAAAATACTCATTGATGACGGCTCTATCGAAATGAGGGTTATTGAAATCGATGGTGATAATGTAAGATGCAAGGTCACATCTGGCGGATTAATCAAGTCTAACAAATCTATTACTTCCCCCGGTCATACATCGAGGGTTGATTATTTTTCCCCAGAAACGATTAAAGCAATTGAATTTGTTAAGTCTTCGGATGTCGATTTTGTAGGGTTATCATATATCAGAAACTCAAAAGATTTAATCGACGTCAAAAAAAAACTTGGTTCGAAAGTTAACGAAGTCAGGTTGGTTGCGAAAATAGAGATAAGAGAAGCAGTAGACAATCTAAAAGAGATTTTATTGAATAGTGATGCGGTAATGGTTGCTAGAGGGGATCTTGGCGTGGAAATACCATTTCAAAAAGTACCCAGCGTACAAAAAAAGATCATTGATCTCGCTAATCGATTTGGGAAACCAGTAATTACGGCAACGCAAATGATGGACTCTATGATACAAAATCCAAACCCGACACGAGCTGAGGTGACTGATGTTCATAACGCCGTATTGGATGGCACAGACGCATTGATGTTGTCCGGAGAAACTAGCATTGGGAAAAATCCGGTTAAAACAGTAAAAGCGATGGCGAAAATCGCGA
>PCAX01000017.1 GCA_002730795.1 Chloroflexota bacterium | reverse complement strand
CCACCAGTAACTGCAGCTGGTGCTGCGGCTGACGAACTCGATTTTGGAGCGGCGGTAGCCGTAGCGGGCGCTTCTGCTGCTGCACCCTTCTTCGCTGCTGCTGCTGCTTCAGGTGCTGCTGCTGCTGCACCCTTCTTCGCTGCTGCTGCTGCTGCAGGTGCTTCTGCTGCTGCACCTTTTTCAGGTGCTGCAGGTGCTGCTGCTGCTGCAGGTGCTGCAGGTTCTGCTGCTGCTTTTGGCGCGTCGGCCGCCGTTCCACCACAAGCAACCGCAGTCACAGCAAACATGATACCTAACGCAACAAGACCAGCAGTCCATCGCATCTTTTGTGTAATTTTCATTAAGGCAACCCTCCAGTTGCGGTTCAAATATAGTTGCTGGTTATGGATCTGCCAGCGCGCTAGCGTCTCGGATAGATCACATCAACAACCCCGTAGGGGTATAAATAACCCTAGGAAACTAACTAAACGTACCAGTTTTTGATCTAAAATGTCAATCGTAGTTACACCTTTAAAAGGATTAATTAAATGTAAAACCAGCAAAAATTTTATTCCCGATTATCTAATACCGGATATTTTACAATGTTAGTGTGAGCACATAACTGATTATTCAAATTCCGTTTAAGAATTACATTTGATATTGATTAATTAGTTTTTCGTGAGGACATTATGTATATTTTAGACTTGATTTCACTCTAGAATAATCACTAATAAAAACACCTAGAAATTACTATGAGTACTAATTGGAAAAATATGATATGTCATGCATAAATTAAATTTCAACATCAAAAATATTGATGCTTATCATTTGAAATTTCCCAACGAAAAATCGTATTGGGAAGAATATAGAACAACTGAAAAAGAAAATTTTTCAGACCGGTTTGAGTTCAGGTCAGGATGGCAAACAGTATACGCGACTAAAGTAGAAACAGCTGTATTGAAAGTTGAAATGACTGATGGAAGCGTCGGTTGGGGAGAAACAAACTGTCCAATAGGACCAGAAGTAACAAAGGTTATAGTGGATGGTATTATCAAACAAATGGTTGAAGGTAAAGAATTTCAGGATCCGTATGAATTGTGGAATTTCCTTTACGATTCTCAAAGAGGTCGAGGATATTCCTCGGGATACTGGCTAGATACTCTGGCCATGCTAGACATAGGTATTTGGGACGCTTTGGGGAACAGAGAAAAAACCCCGTCGTGTTTCTTATTCGGCGTTCAATCTCCTAGAAAGAAGATACCCGTATACTTATCAGGAATCAGAAAATCTACTGTCACTGAACGTATCGATGAAGCAAAAAAATGGGTGGATTCAGGCATTCAAGGTTTCAAAATTTTCTTAACCGGAAACATTGAGCAGGACTTGGCGGAATTGGATATTCTACAATCTAATGTTCCAAATATTGAAGAATGGATGGTAGACAATCTGTGGATGGCCGGATATGAGGCCGGGGTCAAAGCAAAACTGGAATTTGGTAATCGAGGAGTATCTTTCTATGAATGTCCATTACAACCCGAAAATATATCAGGTCATAGATTCCTGGTAAAAGAACCAGGGTCTCCAATAGCATTAGGAGAACATTTCAGAACTCATTACCAAATCGAACCATGGATCGATTCCCCCAGAGCACTCGACGTTTATCAACCAGACATTGGACGAACAGGAATATCAGATTTCCTAATACAACGGAACATGGCTTACAAAAAAAATATACCTGTTACACCTCACATGGGTAACGGTATTTCAATTTTTCAGGCGGCTACCCTCCAATGTGCTACCGTTTCATCACCAAAATATCTTCAGGAATTTCAAGGCGGCCTGGCGGCCATACTTCAAGATTCAGCCACTACTGTGTGGAAATATTCTGATGGGAAATTCACACTTCCTGATGCCCCTGGTTTAGGAATCATGATCGATGAAAACAAATTACAACCATATATCGTAAATTGACATACTGAAATTTTGCTCTGAACTTTAATAATTAGTTTGATCTAATTTTGATCACTCAACGTAATTGATATGAATATATTTTTTCAATCTCCTATAAAAATATTCAAATACAAAAATTTCCGTTATGTTTGGTTGTCGGAAGGGTTAAGCCTGTTTGGTTCGGAAATGGAAATGATAGTGCTTGCCATTTATGTTTTCCAAACAACTGGATCGCCTTTCCACGTAGCAGCTATCAGCGCTCTTAAATTCGGCGGAAATTTCCTTGCTCCTTTATTTGGAGTTTTTGTAGACAAATTTAATAGAAAGACACTACAGTTAATTGTTCGATATTTCGGTTTTTCTGTCTCACTAATGTTTTTGATGATAATGATCATTTATAAACTAGAAATATGGCATATTTACATACTCGTGTCACTTGGGAGCATACTAAGAACACTCGACCTTCTAGTTATCCAGTCGCTAACGGCCGATTCGGTACCCTCTGATAATTTGCATGGAGCACTGGGTATTTCTAGGTCAACTTTAGATGCTTCTAGAGTTATAAGTTTTGCTATGGGAGGACTTATACTGGAACTTTTTGGAATCGTTTGGGTATACGTCACCATTGCAGGAGTAAATATCTTGGCTATTTGGGCAGCAATCAAAATAAACAAACCAACACAGATAACCACCGCTTTCAACAACATTTTCAAAAATCTCAAAATAGGGGTTCATGAAGTGAAAATCAATAAAAAAATCCAAGTGCTAATATTTTTCTCTTTTATGGTTGAAATGACGGTTTTTCCACTCGTAAACGGAATGATAGCAGTTTTTGCCAAAGAATTTTTTTATCTAGGGGCCACTGGAACTGGCCTGTTAGCCAGCGTTATTTCATTGGGTACACTGACTGGCGCATTGATAGTTGCTTCAAACAGACAATTTCATAAACCCGGGTATACCATAATTATCGGATCGATAATTTGGCATCTACTGGGCTTAACCATGATATTTTCGAATTCTCTGGTTTTGACAATGATTTTACTGTTAGGTTGGGGCGTAGCAGGAGGTGTTACTTTTGTAGCGATGATCAGTTCACTTATTCGTTTATCACCTGATGCGACCAGAGGTCGCATCATGGGTCTGCGAGCACTTGCTATTTATGGCCTACCCATAGGCTTGGTTTTTTCAGGTTGGTTAGCCGAATCATTTGGAGTGAAACAAATGATAATTATTCCTTCCATAATGGGTATCTTTGGAACATTACTGTCTATCATCGTTTGGCCATCTGTTTTTAAAATCACTTTTGAAAAATTGCCTAACAAAAATTAAAGAGTAATATTATCGATATCACCTGTAATTACCTTAAATTTAGTAACTAGAATATCAATTATGAAAATAACGAAAATTACCCCTATGTTTTTGGACATGTATCTTATTGTCAAAATAGAAACCGATAACGGGATTTGCGGCATTGGAGAATCGGGAGCGTGGGGGTATTTGGAACCATCAGGAGTTGCTATCGAAAAATTTGGTCGTTACCTTTTGGGTAAAGATCCGTTGCTTATAGAGCATCATTGGCAATACATGTATAGGTTTTCCCACTTTAGAGGATCAGCCATAATGGGAGCGATTAGCGCTATAGATATTGCTCTTTGGGACATTGCTGGTCAGCACTTCGAAACCCCCGTGTATCAATTGTTAGGCGGAAAAGTCCGCGATAAGGCACGGGCCTATTGTCACGTTTTTGGAGAAACAAAAGCCGATCTTGTAAAAGGTATATTGGATGCAAAAAATGAAGGGTTTACGGCTGTTGGCCACCTCACTCCATTCCTTGACGAAGATCGTTCAGAAAAATATTTCAAGACACATGCTGACAAGATCTCTGATGCTATTCAAACAGTTGAAATGTATAGAGATTCAGTCGGAAATGAAGTCGACTTATGTATTGAAATCCATAGACGGTTAACACCTACAGAAGCAGTCCAACTAGGCCGAGGGATAGAACAGTATCACCCGTTTTTTTATGAAGATCCTATAACTCCAGACAATTTTGACGAAATGGCTTATGTAGCTGAAAAAATAAATATTCCAATAGCTACAGGAGAGAGGTTCACATCATTATGGGAATTCCAAATGGCCCTCGCCCGAAACTCAGTTCAATATGTGAGACCTGATGTTTGTTTGGTCGGAGGAATTTCAGGGGCAAAAAAAATAGCTTCTCTCGCCGAAGCCCACCACGTAGGTGTTGTACCCCACAATCCTTTGTCGCCTGTTTCAACGGCCGCATGTCTGCAAATAGCCGCTTCGTGCCCTAATTTCGTTTTACAGGAATATCCAAATGGGGAAACAATCCCACCAAAATCGGATATGGTAGAAGGACTCACGGTTCACGATGGAAGGGGTTTTCTTTTGATTTCAGAAAAACCAGGATTAGGAATTAAACTAAAGGAAAATGTGGAAAAACTATGCCCGCCGGTAACGAGAGAAGTTGTTACCCGCCTTCATGAAGATGGGTCGGTTATCGATCAGTAGGTCAAAAATAAAGTAAATCACTGACCTAAATGGAATTCTAAACTGACGATCCAAAAAAGTTTGGATCGCAGATGGTTGAAAATGAAAATCTTATATCAAAGTTACCTATTGTTTAAATAGTCGGCTCAAAAGGTAGATCCAGTAAACTAATTTAGTAACATAGGAGTTATTCAACATAGTTCGTAATTACACTATTACCTACTAGATATCACTTTTAAGTTCTTCTTAAGTTAATTGGATTGGAACAAATAATAATGATCGACAACACCATTATCGCAGCAAATAAAGAACAACGAAAAGCATTGGTTTTTTCACTCACTTTTCCATCGCTACATTTAGTTGAAATGGCTTCACACGTGGGTTTTGAGGCTGTGAATATTGATGGTGAACATGGGTATTTTTCGTCTGAATCTATAGATGATATTTGTCGGGTAGCAAATGGATACGGCATGAGTGTCACTGCGCGAGTACCCGATTCATCCGCGTATTGGATAAATCTATTTTTAGATAGAGGTGTTCAAGGAATAACCGGCCCACACATTAATACGGGTGAAGAGGCTCAGTCCCTTGCAGACGCATGTTTGTTCCCACCAGCGGGGAAACGTTCTTGGGGTGGTGGAAGAGGAACGGAATTCAATGACAGTGTAATAATTGAAAATAAATTTGGGGGTAAGCTGGGTTTTGCCAAATGGTCTAATGCCAATATGCAAATTTGGGCGCAAATCGAATCTAAGACCGCTTGGGAAAATTTAGATGACATTCTAAAAGTAGAGGGACTAACCGGTATCACTGGAGGCCCACATGACCTAGCTGCTTCAATTGGTTACCCTGGCCAACCAGACCACGAAGAACGCGTTAAAATTACCGAAGATGCCAATTCCAGAGCAAGAATGGCGGGTAAACAGGTTTCATCAGACGTTTCAACGGGGACAGGAATTAGCGAATTGATGCTTGTTACAGCCCGAGATTTGGTAAAACAAAATAAAACACTGGACTGAAATTTTTATCTCCTAACCATGCATGATTCCCTTAATAACTCAGTCGATAACGAACCCAACAATCAGTTAAGATTCTACATAACCGATACGAATGAAATGATTTATTCGGTTGAAACCGACACAGGAAATCTTAGTATCACTAGGGATTATCTGCAATATTCGGATTCCAATATAAATGAATATACGTATAAAACTCTTGATATTAAGGAAATTGTTTCGATATCCATTACAAAAATTACTCGGAACAAAAGACCCGCCATATTTGGATTGGTAGGTATCGCTGCTGCTGCAGTACTATTGTCTACCACTTTGAATCAAACTTTTGGGTATGTAATAAGTCTATTAGTTGGATCAGTATCAGTTTATCTTTTGTTCGATTTCTGGATAAGACCGAAAGGTTTTACGATAATATTCCAAACGAGAAACGCGGGCATGTTCATTAAGACGAACATGAAAAATATCACTGATCTAAAATCATTGCTAATAGAAATAGAAAAATCTAGAAAACTTTCTCCACTAAGACGATCTCCGGTACCGTTTAGGAATCAAAAATTTAAAGTATCTAGCTTATCCTCAGATTTGGACTCACATCTAACGACATAGAACTTTTCGATCCATAGTTGTAAGACATCAAGCCTCCCATAGCGATCATGGCTCCATTATCTGTGCAAAGGTCGACCGGTGGCACGTAAACAGGTAATTTTGATGATTCAGCTAACGTGTTCCTTAATGCTGAATTTGCCGCTACCCCACCAACCATAACAATCCCTCCACAATCATAATGGGAAGCAGCAAGAATGGTTTTTTTCACTATGACATCAACAATGGAATCTTGAAAAGCTTTAGCAAAATTTGCTAAGACACGTTTTTCAGGACGATTGCCTGAGGTTCGGTAAGGATAAAATCCGAAATCTCTAGCTCTGTTAATCACAGCAGTTTTCAACCCACTAAATGAAAAAGAAAAACTACCAGCCATCCAAGCTCTCGGAAAAGGTTCAATTTCTTCATCAGCATATATCGATAATTTTTGAATTTCAGGACCTCCAGGATATCTAAGCCCTAATACTCGTGCAACTTTATCAAAAGCTTCTCCAACCGCATCATCCTTGGTTTCTCCAATCAGGGTGAACTCTCCATGACCGTGCATCAAAACCAATTCAGTATGTCCACCTGACACAATTAGACAGAGTAATGGTTTATGGAACTTCTCCTCGTAGTTGTAAACTGACTTGATGGCAGGAGAAAAAGAATCAGTTGTGACCCAAGCTGCCCAAATATGACCCTCTAAATGATTTACTGTAACGAAAGGAACCCTTAGTGATGACGCCAATCCTTTGGCAAAATTTAGACCGACAATTAATGATCCAGCTAACCCTGGCCCATAAGTAACAGCAACGAGCGATATATCACCTAATTTTAAGCCAGCTGAAGAAAGAGCGGCAGCGGTAACAGGTTCTATATTTAGTACGTGCTGTCTAGATGCAATCTCTGGAACGATACCTCCATAACGAGCATGTAAGTCTACTTGTGTAGCAACAATATTTGTCAGCAAATGTCCATTCTCATTCAAAATGCCAACAGAGGTTTCATCGCAACTGGTTTCTATGCCTAAAATTATCATGCTATTGAGTTTAATAAGTAAATTACTCAAAACACATTATAAGACCATAGCGGAATCGAATTTTTGCAGTACTATTAAGGCTACGCCACCGAGAACCGATTATGTTTACGGAATTATGGGTGGGGCACAGCATGTAATTATTTGGAATTATGGAGGAAGTAGATTGGAAAACATGAATTTCCCAGAATGTATGGCTTGCGATGATGGAACACTGGTGCCATTGTCAGACTTTGGAGGTCAGGGAGCAGCTGTACACTATAAAGCATGGGTCTGTATCGCTCCTGAGTGTGACTACAATATCAAGATAAGAAATGGTGAAGTACATGAGTATGAGCCAATCTTGCAAGGTAATAACCGAAGACCAAGGTAAAAAGTACTTTAATTATCTGCCAATGCTATCTTAGCGGTCTATTGGCTCTAAAGTATAAATAAGGGGGTTTTCCTAAGTGCAATCTTCTACTAGAGATGGTACATTGGTGTCGCTTTTGCTTCTTGTTCTGGTGGGAGCTGTGGGTCAGATTACCATAGGCGGAATCACGAGGGTAACTGGGTCTGGTGATGGGTGTCCTGATTGGCCAACGTGTTTCGGTAAATGGATTCCTCCTTTTGAGTACCACGCGATTATTGAATATGGGCACAGATCTGTTGGTGTTTTATTAGGGTTGTCAATTATTGTTGCGTGTTGGAGAGTCTACGTTAAACACAAATCCGATAAAACCCTCGTACGATTATGTTTCGCGACTCTATTTCTTACAATCGTGGTGGGATTGCTAGGTGGAGCTGTGGTATTAAATAATTTAGACCCTGCAATTCGTACCTTACACTTAATGCTTGCACAAATAATTGTGTTTTTGTCCGTATTATGTTTCGTTTCGGCTACTAATTCTAGAACGAAGGACCCACAGACAGAATGTAAATGGTTGTATTGGTCTGTAAGTAAAAAACACAAGAAAAACCTGACAAACCTGGTAATTAGTGGATCATTAATACTACTAACTATCCTGAGCGGTTCCTATGCAGTATGGAGTCAAGCAGGATTTTATTGTACCTCGTGGCCCCTCTGTGGAAGAGGACCTTTTATTCCTAATGAATTTCTCGGGTGGATACATATGTTACACAGAATACTGTCTTTGATTTCAATGGTATTTGCTGCCTATTCCATACATCAGTTGTTCATGGGTGACCGAGTCAACAGGCTAATTACCCGATTTTCAATTGTAGGTTTAGCGTTGATTGTATTACAGGTTTTTTGGGGGTTACTTTTACCGTTAACTTATTTCTCGGAATGGTCAAGGGCAGGACATTTGAGTATCGCAACGTTAATATGGACCGTGGTAGTATTTCTAATAACCCTGATACTAAAACCTATTCCGAAGTATAAAAAAAGTCTTGATTGACTTCACTATTTAGCCATTATTCAAACATGATTAACAAAGAACTCGATATAACTTCTGGAAAAATAGGGCAAAGAATAATAGCAAAAATTAAGGACTACATTGCTCTTACAAAACCAAGAGTAATTTCCTTATTGCTGGTGGTTGGATTATCAGGTTGTTTTATTGGAGCGCAAGGTTTTCCAGGTTTGAATGTGATACTCGGAGTCTTGGTAGGAGGAGCATTTGCGGCCGGAGGGGCGGGTTCCTTAAATATGGCCTACGAACACAAACTTGACCGCGCCATGGGGCGTACAAAAAATCGTCCCGTTGCTGAAAATAGAATATCAACTTTATCGGCAACGATTTGGGGTGTGTTGCTTAACATATTATCGTTTGTAGTTCTATATACGCTTACCAACATTATCGCCGCCTTATTGGCCTTACTTGGGACCGCATTGTACTTCTTTTTGTACACCATGATACTTAAAAGACGGACTTCCCAAAATATAGTAATCGGGGGTATAGCTGGTTGCATGCCACCACTGGTAGGATATGCTGCAGGATCAGGAACCATTGACCTTTCGGCAGCTTGGATGTTTTTAATCGTATTTTTCTGGACACCGCCGCACTTTTGGGCTTTATCTTTAATGATAAAAGATGATTACGCGAAAATTGGCATACCCATGCTACCGGTTGTAAAAGGAGAGCGTCATACTCGGATGAATATTCTAGTATATTCGGTTATTCTTTCTTTGTTTACAGTGGCTTTTACTTTTGTAAATCAAGAACTTGACCTTTTCTATGGTACAACCTCATTTTTACTATCGTTAGTTTTTATCATCCGTGCAATAAATTTGGGGAGAACTCAAGATAAAACAAGAGCATTATCTCTATACAAATACTCCATTTTATACCTAGCTCTTATCTTCATATTTGCAGTTGTAGATACAGTAGTATTATAAGATTTACACTGTTTACTGACACAGTCTGTAGATGAGCCGCGGAGTTTGATTAAATTCCTTTTTTTACTAAGCTCACAACTTCTGAAAAAGCATCTGGTTCAAACACCGCTAAATCGGAAAGAGACTTTCGGTTAAGTTCAATACCAGTAATTTTCATCCCATTGATCAAAGAGCTGTAAGAAATCCCATTAATACGGGCAGCCGCGTTAATTCGAATGATTTGTAAAGACCTATTCTGTCGCTTTTTCAACCTTCTATGCGCCGTAGCGTAGGCTAAAGCATGAGTCAATGACTCCCTAGCAACCCTATACCTTCTATTTCGAGATCCACGATGGCCCTTGACAGCGTTCAAAACTGCCTTATGCCGCCTTCTAGTTGTTATGCCACCTTTAATTCGGGCCACTTAATTCTCCAATCAATAAAATATTTCAAAATAATTTTTTAGAAAAATATTCCTATTGTTAATGCCCCAAAGCTTGTCTAATTTTCTTGGAAAAAGCCGTAGAATCTAAAAGAATCTTAGAGCCAAAAAGTCTTTTTACCCTTTTGGCTTTTCTTCTCCTAAAATGACTCTTCGGACCTTTAGTCCTCATTACATTACCGCTGGAATTTACGTGAAATCTTTTCTTAGCACCCTTGTGGGTTTTCATTTTTGGCATAGTCTTACAATCTTATTGTTCCAATAGCGTATGTTCTAAACTGTTATCTCAGCTTCCGTATTTGGTTTTTTTATTCTGTTTTTTAAACCCGGTATCGGGGAAAGAACAATACTTATAGCGCGCCCCTCCATCTGAGGTGGGCGTTCCATTTTTGCATCATCGGATAACCCTTCTGCTACTTTTCGTAAAACCTGCATTGCGATCTCCGGGTGGGCTCTTTGTCTTCCTCTGAATCTAACCAAAACTCTAACTTTAGCTCCCTGATACAATAATTTTCTGACAGTTCTTATTTTTGATTCTAGATCATTCTCGGACGTTACGGGACTTAATCTAACCTCTTTCGCTCTACTCGCCGCTCTTGAAGCTTTCTGGGATTCTTTCTTCTTTTTTCCTTGGATATATTTGAACCGTCCATAATCCATAATCCTACAGACTGGAGGCGTCTGATTCGGGGCTACCTCAACCAAATCCAAACCCACTTTTTGTGCCATTCCAATCGCGTCAGACGTCGGTACTACTGTGGAATCTTTGGTGTCTTCACCACTGATAAGCCTGACAGTTGGGACTTTTATCCCACTATTTACCCTATAATTACTCGGTATTTGTGTTCTCCCTAAACTGTCTAAAACTATCTGATAATAACTTCACGGGCGAGTACTCAAAAGCGTTCTTTATACAAAACTTCCCGTGTTTACTACTACAATCTATATTGAGATAAAAACTCAATAGTTAGTTAAACTATACTCAAAAGGTGGAGACCTCACAAGTTAATTCTTCATATTTTTACGATACTAATATGGTAAAATCAGTAAGCAAGTAGATTGAGACAACTTAGGCATTTGAATATTACATGAAAAACAACAGATGGGTTAAAAACATAACGGTCTACGCCGTAATGGTGGTCGCTGCGCTGGTAGTGTTTTATATGTTTTTTAGTAATTCCAACAGTGGAATTAAGGAAATCGGTATAAATGAAGTTCCAGAACTGGCCCGTAATCGAGCAAAATCTTCCCAAGTAAGGGTTGAAGTGAACGGCGACAACTTGAAAATTACCGATGGGGTTCAATCATATAAATCACGTAAAGAATCAGGGTCGAGCATTGCTGAGCTGATGTCAGAAAGCGGGATTAACCCATCAAATTATGTCGTAATAGTGAAAGGTGCAAGCGGTTTATCTAGTTTCTTCGGCGTCATTGTTGGATTTCTGCCATTGATACTATTTGGTGGGTTATTATTTTTTATGATGCGGCAAGCCCAAGGAGGAACCAATCAAACTTTCAGTTTTGGAAAAAGCCGTGCCCGTATGTTCTCTCAGAATAAAGCTACTGTTACATTCTTCGATGTCGCTGGTGTTCCAGAAGCGAAAGAAGAATTAGAAGAGGTTGTTGAATTTCTGAAGTACCCTGAAAGATTTCAAGCCCTGGGGGCAAGAATACCACGCGGTGTTTTATTGATAGGTCCGCCAGGGACAGGTAAAACACTGTTAGCACGTGCCGTAGCGGGCGAGGCAGGTGTGCCGTTCTTTTCCATTTCTGGATCGGAATTTGTAGAAATGTTTGTTGGGGTCGGTGCTTCGAGAGTAAGAGATCTTTTTGAACAAGCTAAAAGACATTCTCCTTGTATTGTTTTTGTTGATGAAATAGACGCCGTGGGGCGACACAGAGGGGCAGGTCTTGGCGGAGGAAATGATGAAAGAGAACAAACATTGAACCAAATATTAGTCGAGATGGATGGGTTCGATACATCAGTTAACGTTATAGTTATAGCCGCCACAAATCGTCCTGATATTTTAGATCCTGCCCTACTGAGACCCGGAAGGTTTGACCGTAGAGTAACTGTAGATAACCCTGATGTTAAGGGTAGAACCGAAATTTTAGATGTACATGCCAAGGGAAAACCCTTGGAGGAGTCCGCTGATCTGTCGGATATAGCGAAACAAACGCCGGGGTTCACAGGTGCTGATTTAGCGAACCTAATCAATGAAGGAGCTCTTTTAGCAGCTAGAAAAAACCAAACTAAAATAACAACTGATAATTTGACTGAAGCAATTGACCGAGTTTCGATGGGTCCAGCAAAAAAGACCAAGGTTATAAGTGAAAAAGATAGGAAATTAACTGCATATCACGAGGCCGGACATGGTTTGGTTTCGCATTTTGTTCCAGCAGGTAGACCTGTTGCCAAAATATCCATAGTTAGCAGGGGACACGCAGGTGGCTTTACCAGATGGGAACAGGAGGATCAATCATACTACTCACGCGATGAGTTGGAAGCCCAAATTACAGCAGCCATGGGAGGCCGATCTGCTGAAGTTATGAAGTGTGGCGATATTACTACGGGGGCATCCAATGATTTTGAACAAGCTACCGCAATAGCTAGAGAAATGATTATGAGGTATGGGATGAGTGACCGTTTAACGCATAGGTCTTTCGGACGAAGACAAGAAACGATTTTTCTCGGTAGAGAGATGTCAGAAGAAAGAAATTACTCCCTTAAGACAGAACAGGTAATCGACAGCGAAATAGATCGGCTTTTGAAGAAAGGCGAAGATAAAGCAAATGAAATTCTGAATACCCACGAAGATATTCTGGATACTGTTGCTAATTTTTTGCTTGAACACGAAACTTTGGATCATGACCAATTCCGGGACATAGTAGAAGGAAAAATCCCGATAATAAAAGAAATTGACAAAAACGGTAAAAATAAGGAATCAAATGAAGGAGAAACATTAACAAATACCGATCTGCAAAATAAGAAACCTGGTCCTAAACCTCAAGCAACCTCTTAAAACAAACGTAAATAATTAGAATAATAGGATGAGTCTAATATATTCGGGAAAATTATGGTTGATTCAAAAATTTGTGTCGGGGTTTTCGAATAATGCTTATCTAGTATCGTGTAAACAGACAAATACATCAATTATTATAGATACTCCTGAAAATCCATCGGAATTGATACGGGCTGCTCGAACGAAAAATATCAGTGGCATTTATATAACCCACGGGCACAAGGATCATTTAGCGGGGTTCGCTGACGTGTACCGTGAATTTCCAGTCCCTGTCGGAATAGGAAAAAAAGACTCGCAATCTATACCTTTGACTCCCGAGAGTATTTTATCTGTAACGGACGATACTACGAAACAATTCGGTAGCATAGTCATTAGGTCTATTTCCACTCCCGGACACACTCCAGGTTCGACGTGCTTTTTGTTACCCGCTGAATCGCCAGGTAGTCAACCTCAACTATTTTCGGGAGATACACTGTTTCCGGGCGGCCCTGGAAAATCAAGTAGTCACAAAACGTTCCTTCAACTCCTGAAATCTATAACTGAAAAATTACACAACCTACCCGATCTAACGAAAGTTCTACCTGGGCATGGAGCGTTTACTACAATAAAAGAATCCAAAGAAGAGTATGAATATTTTAAAAACAAACCGATGAGTGAAAATACCTACGGTGACATCGTCTGGAAGAAATAATATCGATGTAATAAGTAAGTCTAAGTGGTCTTACGTCGATATAGTTCAAGCCGTATTAATTCTATTACTAATAAATTTTTTCGCGGCAATCATATCTCCTGATTTCAACTCGTCCTTTAATGACGCAAAAATTTTCTCATATCCAATATTTTCGTTAATTGTAGGGATAGGTTCCCTATTGATAATTTATTATTTGATGAAATCTACACATATACCAACTACGTACATAGTTGTTCTTACTGGCATGTGTTTTGTCTTTTTTTTTGTAGTTAACTTTTCACAATTCTCAGACACTAATCAGAATCAAACCATAATTGGCGTAAAGGATTTAACCACAATATTTTTTTTAGGTTTATCCACGATAATAATTACAGCATCTTTCACGATAGGAAAACACAAAACATCTTTCGGAAATTTGGGTTTTGTAAAACCGTTGTGGGTACAAGATATTAAACTGGCCATAGTTACATGGATAATATCGATTCTAATCGTAGGCGTTTGGACATCTCTATTAATCAAATTTGGATCAAACGGAATTATAGAAAAGCTAATTCCACCTGATAGTGCTAGAGAATTATTTAACGCGACTGGGGAAAATGTATTTGTGATGCTAATTATAGTTTCGGTACTTGCCCCAATAAGTGAAGAACTTTTTTTTAGAGGATTTATGTTTTCGGGTCTAATTAAGCTTTTCCGCGGGGAAAAAAAGATTATCATTGCTTCTATAATATCGTCCATTGTTTTCGCTGTAAGCCATGTGGATGTAGGTGCTTATTTTGTAGCATTCGTACTTGGAATGAGTTTTACATTTTTATATTGGAGAACTAAAACGATATGGGTGCCCATATTTGCGCATAGTTTACATAACACAACAGCTCTATTATTAGTTATCCTTTCAAACAAACTGGGATGGTTATATTGAAAATTAATTCAGAAAAAAACAAAATATCAACAAGTATTTATAATGCTAAAAGGCAAGGCAGAGCAGCATTAATACCTTTTGTCACCATAGGATACCCTGATTTAAAATCAACTCCGGATATTGTAGAAAGCGTTTGCGCCGCTGGCGCAGATGTCGTTGAACTAGGAATTCCTTTCAGTGATCCATTGGCTGAAGGGCCAACTATACAAAAATCTAGTAGTATCTCTCTAAAAAACGGAACTACGATGGACAATTGCCTTGAGGTTATTGAAAAGATAAGATCTAGGGGTGTAAAAGTACCTTTGGTTTGTATGGGATATTACAATCCGATATACGCCAGAGGGCTTGATAATTTTTGTCTGGAGGCTGCGTCAGTTGGTGTGGACGGTTTGATAGTAGCAGACCTACCCGCTTCAGAATCAGATCCACTATTAATAAATGCTACAAAAAACAACATATCGCTTATACCGCTACTAGCATTAACTTCTACTGATGAAACAATAAATTTGGCCTGCCAAAAGGCTTCAGGATTCGTGTACTGTATTTCTGTATTAGGAGTAACAGGGACTAGAAAATCCGTAAATGTTGAAGTTCGCAAATTGGTTGACAAGGTTCGGAAGTCGACAAATATCCCTGTCGCTGTAGGTTTTGGGGTTTCTACTCAACAGCACGTAGAGGAAATTGCCAAATATGCGGATGCTGCGGTTTTTGGTGCTGCGTTAATAGAACAAATTGGGGTAGATAAAATTGATTTGGCCCCTCAACGAGCATCTGATTTTGTAAAAACACTTGGAAATCTTTGATTGGATAAAATATAGGGAATATGAAAATACATGGAGTTAAAGGTGCCATTACGGTGCAGGACAATTCGGCCGAGGCTATTATGCAGGCTTCAGCCGAATTACTAGAAGAATTAATTCGCCGAAACAATATAAACCAAGAAGACGTAGCAGCTGTTTTTTTTACAACCAGTCCGGATCTGACAGCAGAATTTCCCGCCAGGGTGGCCAGAGAAAGAATTAAGTGGGACAACGTACCACTCATGTGCAGCCATGAAATGCATAAAAACGGGGCTTTACAAAAATGTATTCGGATTCTGATTATGTGGAATACAAATCTTATGCAGAACGAAATATCTCATGCTTATCTTAGAGACGCTAGCATCTTAAGGCCAGATATTTTATGACAACTCCATATAAAATAGTAGTGTTAAATTAACGAATCTTTCAGAAATTATTGTTAATTATTTAACCTGAATCATTCAGACAGATATTTTAGAGAAATATTCAAATAGTCAGAAATAAATTAGAAAAATTATGGAAATATCAAAAACATCAGATGTCAGGGTTTCTAAAATCCAACAATTGGATCCACCATCGGACTTTTTAAAAAACCTACCGATATCTAATGAGATATCAGAAGTTGTTGTAAAAGGGCGCCAAGATATCGAACGGATAATTGATCTACAAGACAGAAGATTGTTAATGATAGTCGGTCCATGTTCAATACACGATGAGGAAGCAGGTCTGGACTATGCTAAACGTTTGGTGAATCTCGCCCAAAAAGTTGAGGATCAAATACTTGTTGTAATGAGAGTTTATTTCGAAAAACCACGAACTACAGTTGGATGGAAAGGTTTGATTAATGATCCTAATTTGGATGGATCTTTTGATATTACCCAGGGGTTAAAACGGGCAAGAAAGTTTCTCATCGAAGTAAATAAATTAGGATTGCCTACAGGGACAGAATTTCTAGACCCTTTTACTCCTCAGTATCTAGCTGATTTAGTTTCATGGGGAGCCATAGGGGCTCGAACAACTGAAAGTCAAACTCACCGACAAATGGCGAGTGGTCTTTCAATGCCAATAGGATTTAAAAACGGTACAGGCGGAAGCCTCCAAATAGCAATAGATGGGATGGTGGCCGCCAGTTCTCCACACGCTTTTCTGGGGATTGACATAGCGGGTAACGCAAGCATCATTCACACTAAAGGTAACAGTGCAAACCATCTTATTCTCAGGGGCGGTTCAAAAGGCCCGAATTATGATGAAGGTTCAGTTTCGGATGCAGTAGAATTAATTGAAAAATCAGGTCTTCAACCCAGTGTGGTAATAGATTGCTCACATGCTAATTCAAACAAAGATCACAAACGTCAACCAATGGTACTAAAAAACGTGATGGATCAAAAATCCAAGGGAAATAAAGCAATTGTTGGGATTATGTTAGAAAGTCACATAAATGAAGGTAATCAGGGATTGGTTAATCCAAGTTCTCTAAAATATGGAGTTTCAATCACGGACGCTTGTATCAACTGGTCCACCACCGAAAAATTAATTCTTGATACCCAAACGGAACTGGCGAAAATTATTTAAACAAACGGAGTAATCCGTGCATCCAAACATACCGCTCGATAAACAACTAAAAGAACAAGGGGTTTTTATTGAAAAGAGTGTCATAAGTATCGGCACTTTCGATGGGGTACATCTCGGTCATCAAGCACTTTTGAACACTCTAAGCGCTGTCGCAAAAAAAAATAATGCTCCATCTATAGCCATCGTCTTTAAAAATGCTCCAAGATCCATAATAAACAAAGATAACAATGTAAATTATTTATGCCCACTAGAGGAACGGGTTCGATTAATTAAATCCTATGTTGACCACGTAATACTGATCGAATTTAATAGGTCAATAAGAAACCTGAGTTCTACCGAATTTTTGAACACCTTACGGAACCATATCGGTGCTACATCTCTGGTAGCTGGAGAGAATGCCAGAATCGGATACGACCAAAAACAAATAAAAGAACTTGTTACCGATCACGAAACGAACTGTGCGATAGAAATAATACCTATCCAAATAAAATTGTATAAAAGTACTAGATATTCCAGCTCAAATATACGTTCAGCTATAACAAAAGGACAGTTTTTGGAAACAAAAGATTTACTTGGAAGATATTACAAACTTGAAGGACAGGTAGTACGGGGCCACGAAAGAGGTCGGCTTTTGGGGTTTCCAACAGCCAATATAAAACCTGAAAAAAAATTGTTGATTCCAGGAACCGGAATATTCGCTTGTGTAGCGCAAATAGATGACAATTCCCATCCTGCGACAACTAGCATAGGCTATAACCCCACCTTTGAACCAGCAGGAAAATTAACCGTAGAATCTCATATTTCTGATTTTGACGGCGATTTATATGGGCGTAAAATAGGTTTAATCTTCGTTCAAAAACTTAGAGACGAGATAAAATTCCACTCAGAAGAAGAACTCATAGAACAAATGAAGTTAGATATTTGTCAATCAAAAAAAATTGTTGTATCTATTTATTAAATTTTTATGTATCCATCACACAAAATGACAATGACAAACCTTGGCAATTTCGAATAAAACAAATATATATGACGAACTCGTTTGGAGAGAACTTCTATATGATTCCACTCCAGGTGTATTCAAAAGGCTCGCGGGCAATCCCGTAACTTGTTACAACGGCTTTGACCCAACATCTCCAAGTTTGCACGTGGGAAATTTAATCCCAATCACCGGTCTAATGAGATTTCAGAAATACGGTCATACCCCTATCGCCATCATAGGTGGAGGGACAGGAATGATAGGAGATCCATCAGGCAAAAGCGAGGAACGCCAATTACTTGACACAAACCAAGTCGAAGAAAACGTAGAAGCCATCAAATTACAATTGGAAAAATTTTTAGATATTAACTCAAAGAACAATCCAGCAAAATTAATTAACAATACAGATTGGCTTCGACAAGAAAAATTAATAGATTTTTTACGGAATGTTGGAAAACACTTTAATGTAAATAATATGTTATCCAAAGAATCCGTTAAGGGCCGGTTGGACAGAGAATCTGGTATTTCCTTCACCGAATTTAGTTACCAAGTATTGCAAGCATACGATTTTTTGATGTTACACGAAAAATATGGGTGCGAACTTCAAACTGGAGGTAGCGATCAATGGGGAAATATAATAGCAGGCGTAAACTTAATTCGAAAAATCCATAATAATAAAAATAATTCAAAAGGTGTCGTTCATGGATTAGTTTACCCTTTAATTACGAATTCACTGGGTGAAAAAATTGGTAAATCCATAGGTGGCAACATAACAATCAACCCAAAAGAAACTTCTCCGTACAAGTTTTACCAATTTTTTTTAAATACCGCTGACTCTGATGTAATCTATTACTTAAAATTATTTACAGATATGAGTAAAAAAACAATTGATACTTTGGAAATGATCACAAATTCTGAACCTAAAAAAAGAAGTGCCCAAATTGCCCTATCAGAAAATATTACAACTTTAGTCCACGGAGATTCCGGTTTACAAACAGCGATGAGAGTAACAAAAGCCTTTTTTTCTGGTGACTTTAACAGTTTAAATCCCGAGGAAACTTTGGACGTTTTAAAAGGGGCTCCCATAACTCAAATATCGAAAACCCTAGTTGAAGGAGAAGGAATACCATTTATAGAATTAGCTTTCGCAGCCAAGATGGGGTTTTCAAAAGGTGATGTAAGAAGAACGGTAATACAAGGTGGATTTTATTTGAATAGTTTAAACGTAGAAGATCAAAATATGAAAGTCCAATTATCTGATTTTAACAAAGGAACTTTATTGGTAATAAGACGCGGCAAAAAGAATCATTCGATTGTCAAAATAATAGAATGAAAACTTGTATTCGATAGTAAAATATTTTAATAACCAAATTTGAATTTTGCCAAGTATAAGGTATCGAATTGTTTACTAATAAAAGCACAAACCTCCGCATTCCTGGACCAGTTCCTTTACCAGATAACATACTAAAAACAGTCGGGTCACAAATGATTAACCATAGAGGCCCGGAATACGCTGAAATGCTTCATTCCATGACTAAAAATCTGAAGTCCGCACTTTTCACCACAAATGATGCTTATTTCATCACTACGTCCGGAACCGGTGCAATGGAAGCAGCAATAGCTAATACCATTGAAAAAGGTGACAAAGTTCTATCTATAGTTATAGGAGTATTCGGAGAACGATTTACGGAAATAGCAACCTCCTATGGTGCTAATGTAACTAAACTAGAATTCCCTCTAGGCAAACCGGCTGACTTAGACAAGATTAGATCAAAAATTAGAACTATAAAAGATTTAAGTGCTGTAATTTTTACACATAATGAAAGTTCGACAGGTGTTACGAATAACTTAGAAAAGATTTGTGGAATTATTCGCGAAGAATCTAATGCATTAATATTAGTGGATGCCGTTTCAAGTGCAGCTGGTATTCCAATCCACGTAGACAAATGGGGCATAGACGTAGTCGCAACGGCATCACAAAAAAGTTGGGTATCCCCTCCCGGTATCGCCATGGTAACCGTATCTAAAAGAGCTTGGGATAAAAACCGAATATCGTCAAATGCGAAATATTATTTCGATTTTCAGCAATATGAGGATTATTTACAAATTGGCCAATCGCCGTTTACACCATGCCTCAGTGCAATGTATGCCTTAAACGTTAGTCTACAAAATATGTTAGATGAAGGGATGGAACATGTTTTCGATAGGCACACAGAAATTGCAAATTATACAAGGAATAAAGCTCTTAACAACGGACTAGAAATATTGCCTGATCTTGATGTTGCCTCCGATACTGTTACCGCTATAAAATTACCAAAATCTATCGATGGGAATGCTTTGGTATCTACAATACGCGAAAGACACAATATTGTCGTGGGAGGAGGACAAAAATCCCTTACAGGAAAAATTTTCAGAATAGGGCACATGGGATTCGTTGAAAAAAAACAAATTGACGAAACCTTTTTGGCCGTAGGCGAAGTATTAGAATCTTTCTAACAAACTGCTAAATTTTTACAAATCTCCATATAAATTTTGCATCACCATACCAGCTGGTGGTTTTGGGAAAAAATTAGTCGCCTTAGCTGGCAGTCTCCAACCTCTTGTAACTATGGAAACAAACTCATCTACATTAGTCGGTCGCATTAATACTCCCAAGTATCCTTTTCCAGTATCAACAGCTTTCACTACTTCCTCTGCATCATATACAGGGTTTATATACTTACCACTGTCTTCATTTTCAAAAGTTTTCGAAAAAATCTCCCTTTGTACCCATGAATATTCCGATTTATAAAGATCGTTTTCATTCCGCATGTTGCCTTTAGCTTTTACCATTCTAAATCTTCCAACTTGTGGTCCGTAGATTCCGAAACAGACTTCGTCACCAGCCCTTTTACCTAACATATCTATAAAATCAGAGGTTGATTTCACGTTATTCGATTCACAATCATCCAAGATACACTTATTTTTTAAGATATCTAAAATTTCATTTCCTTGTTTTTCGGATATTCCATGAATTACCCTGTGATAACCTCGAGTAATAAGCCCTGGTTGGTCTATCGATACAAGTAGCATTATCCTGTAATTTAGAGATTCAGATGAAAGAATTTCTCGATGAGAACGAACCCCTCCCCTGTAACGCAATGCCGCCTCATACCGATGATGTCCGTCAGCAATGTATAGTTGAGAATCCTGTAAAACTGAAGAAAGCACTTCTATTGTACCTTTATCAGTTATTCGCCATAACTTTGTTTCCGGCATATCTTCAGTTTTATAAATCGCGTCAGGTTTACCACCCGAAACTGCACGCAAAATTGCTCCAACAGTATTCCTTGAATCATCTCGAAACAAAAGCAAAAGAGGGCTATAATTAGCGTTTACCTTCTCCATTAATGTAACTCGGTCATCTACCCATTCACTCCTTGTGTTTTCGTGCGGAAGTATTATTTTTGAGTCATAATCTTCCAAACGCACCGCGGATATTAATCCTAGCCTACTAAATGGATTACCCTCAAAAATAAATTTTTCTTCAGTCACGTAAATAGACGGTTTATTATCTCGAACAAGAACACCTGTTTCCAACCACTTGGTTTGAGTTATTACAGCTTGATCATACGAACGTTCTGAGTAATCTTCACGAGCCAGCTCTAGCCTGACAATGTTGTAAGGGGAACGTTCACAAAGACTTGAAAATAGTTCAGGAGTTATAGCATCGAACGGGGGGCATATATTTGATCCAAGGTCCCCTGAAATGTTTTCGTTAAACCTTATTCCTCTAAAAGGTTTTATTACGGCCATATTTCCTCTTCGCACTTGTTTAAAGAATAATCGCCTTTAGAGTATATTTTGTTCATCGTTGATATGTATTATCTCTAATTACTAGATTTAGGTATATTAGTAAGCAGGTTTATTTTTTTATGTCAACATTTAATCCAAATATACCCTTTGAAACAGCAAAGGTCAGATCAAGCTCACTTCGTAGCCAGTTGAATTATGCCAATTACCTATATTATGTAAAAAATACATCTAAAATTACTGACTTTGAATATGACGCAAAAATGGAAGAACTTCGGGGTATTGAAAAAAAATATCCAAACCTCGTAACCGGTACCTCACCAACGGTACGAGTAGGTTCTACTCCTTCCAAAGAATTTACGCCTTTAGTCCACCCAAAACCCATGACAAGTTTGGCAAATGCATTTAATGCGGATGAATTAACTGTTTGGTATAAGAGACTATTGAAGTTTTTGGGGACGAGTCAATGTGATTTAGTCTGCGAATTAAAGCTGGACGGCCTCGCTGTTTCATTGGTTTATGTTAACGGCGTATTAGACAGAGCAGGCACTAGAGGAAACGGTACTACGGGAGAAAATGTTACAGCTAACATCAGGACAATAAAATCTGTTCCGCTCCAATTATTATCTGATAACTTCCCCGCATTGGTAGAGTTACGTGGAGAGGTTTTTTTCCCACACTCGGCATTTGAAAAATTGAATTATGAACGAAAAGCTGCAGGTCTAGAGTTATATGCTACTCCCAGAAACTCTGCTTCTGGATCACTTAGACAATTGGATTCATCGGAAACAGCAAAACGCCCTTTGGACCTGGTTTTTTACTCCATAGGTGAATGGTCAGACGACCAAGTAAAAACACACTCACAATCCCTACATCAAATTCAAAAATGGGGAGGAAAAATCAGTTCTTGGACTAAAACGGTATCGACTATCGAAGATGCTTTGGATGTAGTTAACGACGCCACAAGATTAAGGGACTCACTTGATTACGATATAGATGGGGTAGTATTAAAAGTGGATTCTCTTGCAGATCAAAAATCACTTGGAATTGTTGGTAGAGACCCGAGGTGGGCCATTGCGTATAAATTCCCAGCAGAAAAAGCCATAACCACTCTAAAACAAATTCACATTAATGTGGGTAGAAGCGGAGCGCTAACTCCATGGGCGGAATTGGAACCTGTAATGATTGGGGGGGTTAAAATAAAGAGGGCCACCCTACATAACCGTGAAGAAATACACAGGAAAGATATTAGAGAGGGTGATAGAGTCATAGTCCAAAGAGCCGGCGATGTTATACCTCAAATAGTCGGAATAGTTAGTAGGGACCTTGATACCATAATTCCTACAAAATACGTTTTTCCAACTGAATGTCCGTATTGTAGCTCCACGGTAACTGACTCGACCAAAGAGATTATTGCGAGATGTTTAAATGCAAAATGCCCCGCACAGTTTGAACGTCTTTTGCAACACTTTTCATCCAAAGACGCTATGGATATAAGTGGGCTCGGAGAACGAATGGCACAAGAATTATCCCGCCGAGGATTTGTCAAAAATTTGGCAGATATATATTCGTTAAAAACAAAAAGAGTTGAATTAGAAAATCTAGACAAAATGGGTTCAAAAAAAACTGATAATTTGATTCAATCCATCGAGAATTCTAAAAACCAACCCATTCAGAGGCTAATATTTTCTCTTGGTATACACGGAGTTGGTAAAGAATCTGCATTGTGGATAGTTGAAAAATTTAACAGTATTGACGACATACAAAATGCTTCAATATCCGATTTTTTGCTCATCGAAGGAATAGGTCCTGTCACTGCCGAGTTAATTCATAAATGGTTTCAAATTGATTCAAATAGAGACTTGATAAAAAAATTCAAGTCTGCGGGTATAAAAACAATATATAAAACTACAAACTATGGATCTTCAAAGTTGAGTGGGAATATTTTCGTTATATCGGGGAGGTTAGATTCAATGACTCGATCAGAAGCGTACAAAAAAATCGCTGCCGTAGGAGGAAGAACTTCAAATTCGGTTTCCGCCAAGACAAATTACCTAATAGCAGGCGAAAATCCAGGTTCAAAATTAGAAATGGCAAAAATTAACGACGTACCTATCCTACAAGAAAAAGCGTTCATCGATTTAATAAATAAAGTAGAATAATTCCGTGGTTTCTAGATTATTTAGTGATATCTTTTCTAAAAGAAAGACCAAACCAAATTCTGATGCTAAATTCCTCATAGTCGGTCTTGGTAATCCTGGGCAAGAACACATTGATAGTAGGCATAATATCGGATCAGCATGTGCGTATACTATCTCAAGAAAATATGGTTTAAAATTTTCTACCGAATCTTACGCCGAGTTTGGAATGGGCCTAATATCGGGTCGTCAAATATTCGTCATCTGTCCTACCACCTATATGAATAATTCGGGGATAGCAATCGAATACTATCAAAAAAAATTTTCTGTCCATCCAAAAAATATAATCGTCATTTCAGATGATATTAACTTAAGGATAGGTAATGTCCGAGTACGTTCATCTGGAGGTGATGGAGGACACAATGGCATTAAATCAGCTATCAGATCACTCGGTACAGAAGATTTCCCGAGAATCAGGATAGGAATAGGGACACCAAAAGATAAACGTGACCAAATTAACTATGTTCTAAGTAAAATACCCCCGGACCAAAAATGCTTTTTGGATAACGGTATAAAACATTCAGTAAAAGCCGTGGAATTAATAATATATTCCGGAATAGAAACAGCGATGAATAAAACAAATGGAAAATGATTAGATGTCAAATATAAAATTGTTCAGTCCTTTGTCAATCAGGGGAGTGACAACAAAAAACAGAATCGCCGTCAGCCCGATGTGCCAATATTCTGCTAAAACTGACGGGCATCCGACACCTTGGCATTTAGTACATTTAGGAACACGTGCGGTTGGTGGAGCAGGGTTAATTATGGCAGAAGCCACCGCGGTTACACCGGAGGGCAGAATTTCTCCTTGGGACCTCGGTATTTGGGATGATGACCATGTACATTCATTTTTAAAAATAACCGATTTTATAAAAACGCAGGGGTCTGTACCGGCAATACAGTTAGCCCATGCGGGTCGAAAAGCATCCAGAGATAAACCTTGGATGGGAGGAACCAAAATAAATAAACAAAACGGTGGGTGGTCTCCAGTCGCCCCTAGTCCGATACCATTCGATGATGATTACGATATTCCAATCGAACTTTCAACATCAGACATCGAACAAATTATTAAACGTTTTTCAAACGCAGCTACACGAAGCATAAATGCCGGCTTCCAAGTCATAGAATTACATTTTGCTCATGGATATTTAGCATGTGAATTTATGTCTCCTCTATCAAATAAAAGAGAAGATTGTTACGGAGGATCTTTAGATAATAGGATAAGATTCCCACTTGAGGTTTGTGCTGAAGTAAGAAGAGTTATCCCTGATAACATCCCACTTTTTATACGTATATCTGCCACAGAATATGTTGAAAATGGATGGGATATTAATCACTCAATTTATTTGTCTAACAAGGCTTCTAAAATCGGCGTTGATCTCGTAGATTGTTCTTCGGGAGGCAATTCATCAAAACATACGGTCGTATCTTACCCAGGTTACCAAGTTTCGTACGCGAGAGAAATAAAAGAAAAAACAGATATGTATACAGGTGCCGTGGGAATGATTACCGATCCAATTCAAGCAAACAATATAATAGAGACAGAGGAAGCGGATATAGTTCTTATAGGTAGGGAATTATTAAGAAACCCTTATTGGCCGAATTATGCAAAAAAAACTTTAACCAACACTAGCAACTACCCTAATCAATATTCAAGTATCGAAAATTCCTAATTTAAAATTGGATCTAATTGTTTCCAATCAGTGTAGTCGTGCAAGACTTCTGGTATTGTAACGGAACCATCCGGTTTCAGGCCATTTTCTAATATAGCTATCCAAATTCTTGGTAACGCCAAACCTGAACCATTTAAAGTATGAGGGAATCGAGTAGATGAACCAACTTTTGGTCTATACCTAGTATTATTACGCCTTGTTTGAAAATCTTTGCAATTTGATATCGAACTTACTTCTAACCATTCTCCAGAACCCGGAGCCCACACTTCAATATCGTAAGTCTTAGCAGATTGAAATCCCAGTTCTCCTGCGCAAAGCTCGACCACACGGTAGGATAACTCTAATTTTTCGCACAACTCAGAAGCCTCATCAAGCATCTGTTCGAGCGCTTCATTTCCTTCTTCAGGTTCCACGAAACGAAACATCTCTACTTTTTCAAATTGATGGACACGTTTAATCCCGCGAACATCTCTTCCTGCTGCAGCGTGTTCTTTCCTAAAGCTGGCTGTCCTTGCAACATATTTAAGTGGCAAAATCGAAGGGTCAATTATTTGTCCTTGATGCAATCCATTCAACACAACTTCAGCAGTTGGAATTAACCATAAATCGGTTTCATCATCATGGTATAAATTATCCTTAAATTTGGGGAGATTACCAGACCCAACCATCGTATCGTGTTTAACGAGGTAGGGTGGGTCTATTTCAATGTATCCATTTTTGTTGGTATGAACATCCAACATCCAAGCGCTCAATGCTCGCTGAAGTTTAGCCCCTCTTCCTTTTAAAACATAAAATCTGGAACCAGATATACTAGCGCCACTTTCCATATCCAATATTCCTAATTTAAGCCCAATATCCCAATGGGCCTCTCCATGAACTTTACTTAACTGCCCCCATCTTTTTATTTCGATATTTTTTGATTCTTCTAACCCGTCTGGTACGTCATCTGATGGAATATTAGGTAACGGTAACAGTAAATCAGTTAGTGTGGTTTTTACTTTGCCGAGGGCATTCCCTAACGATTTAATTTCATCCCCAGTGGAACGCATTTCCTCAATCTCTATTTTAGTCGGTTGACGTTTTTCATTGCCAATCACCCTACTTACGTTGTTTCTCTTGCTCTTCAATGCATCCGATTTAGTAATAAGATCTTTTCGGCTTTGATTAAGTGATTGTATTAGCTCAACATCTAAATCAACACCCCTACGTTTAAGTGATTGTTTAACTCCAATATGATTAGAAATTATATTTTCTACATCAAGCATAATTTCAATTTCTCAACTGTGGAAAGAGCAAAATTTCACGGATGGATTCCTCTCCCGCAATAAGCATAACTAGTCGATCTATACCTAATCCCAAACCTCCTGTTGGAGGCATTCCGTGTTCAATAGCTATTAAAAAGTCCTCATCAAGTCTATCCAGTTCATCATCGCTAAATTGTACCCTCAACCTTTCTTGTTCTTCAAATCTTTCCCTTTGATCCAGCGGGTCATTTAATTCACTGAATGCATTAGCGAGTTCTGATCCCAACACGAAAGCTTCAAAGCGTTCCACAATACCTTCGGAACCAAGTTTCCGTTTTGCCAAAGGTGACATTTCTACTGGGTAATCAACCAAGAAATGTGGCTGGATTAAACTTGGCTCTATTTTATCTGAAATGACTTTGTCTAAAAGTCTTCCCCAGCTAGCACTGGGTTCAACGTAAATGTTTAAATCATTCATAACCGATTTTAATGATTCAGTATCGCGGTGTTCACAAAAGTCGAAGCCAACCCTCTCGATAATCGTTTGTCTCAAATCTAAACGAGGCCATGGGGGTTTTAAATTGATTTCAGGCCGTATTCCATCAATAGCCGGTAATATATCTGAAGCAGATACCTTGGTAATGATATGTAAAACAAGATCCTCTAATAAACGCATAACGTCATTATAGTCAGTGTATGCCTCATAACATTCCATGGTGGTAAATTCAGGGTTGTGGTATTGATCTAATCCCTCGTTTCTAAAGAGTTTCCCAATTTCGAACACTTTTTCAAACCCACCGACAATCAACTTTTTTAAATACAATTCGGTTGCGATTCTTAAATATAAATTTCTATTTAACGAATTATGATGGGTCTCAAACGGCTTAGCCTGAGCTCCAGCCGCTACTGGTACAAGTATTGGTGTTTCAACTTCAATAAAGTCCCTCTGGTGCATGAATTCTCGTATAGAACTGACTATTTTAGGTCTCAAAGTAGCGTTCGATAATGCTTTAGGATTAGAAATTAAATCTAGATATTTTTGTCGATACCTGATTTCAACATCTTTCAGCCCTGACCATTTATCCGGTAATGGGCGTAAAGCTTTCGTTAATACAATCAAACCAGTTACTTCAACGCTTGTTTCACCCTTTCGGGTTGCCATCACAGGTCCTTCAACACCAACTATATCCCCTATGTCTAAATAGCTTAAAATTTCATATTGCCCTTTCATCACGTTTTGGCGAGCAAAGCATTGTATTTGTCCAGAATTATCCTTAATATCGAGAAACGACGCTTTTCCCATCCCTCGTCTCGCGATTATTCTTCCTGCGACACTCAGTTTCTCTGTCAACAAGTCATGAGATTTGTCAGATCTTGATTTCAACCTTTCAAATTCGGCAACAGCTTCCTTTATTGTATGAGTTCTGTTAAAAGTTGAAGGGTATGGGTCAACACCCATCTTTCTCAACTGACCAATCTTTTTTTGTCGTTCACTTATTACGCGTTTTTCCCCAAACAATTTTGGAGGTTCTGACTTTGTACTCATTATTATTTTTGTGTTTCGTGAATAAAATTAATCTTTTCTATTCTACTTTGATTCGAGCAGTTGTAATCGACTAGGCAATCGCACTATGTCAACAAATCCAACAAAACTTGTGATAGAAAATAGAAGCACAATTTATCTTAACCAGTAATAATCCCGTTAACACTATTTTTATAAGTTGATTAAACAGAAATAAAGTAACAAAGGAGAATTAGTAGTTCAAAAAAATTATTTTAAAAGAACAAAGAAAGATTTAAGACCTACGACTTCAAAAGTTTTATCGGCGTTGTTTTCGATGATTGGTCCTAACGGGCTAGAGGGAAAAGATGTAATTGATATTTTTGCCGGTACAGGGAATTTTGGTATATCGGCATTAAGGCGAGGTGCAAACTCAGCAATTTTTTTAGACATAAATAAAAAAAGATGCGAAAAAATCAAGCTTTTACTTAATCAATCAAACTTCAAAAACACCAATTATGTAATAAACGGATCGGTCCCAAAAGCAATTTCGAAAATATCTCATCAAGCGGATATTGTGTTCATCGATCCACCCTATGACCAGAATCCTTTTGAGGAAGTTATGAACAGTTTAAAAGAAAATAATATACTAAGACCAAAAAGCATGATTTTTATGGAACATTCGCGGAAAACAACCTTGCCAAATTTACTTCCTGGAGTCATATTGACTACCAGGAAATTTTACGGTGATTCGGCCCTAACATTATTCAGGGCACAATTTGGAGAAAAAATATAAAATGAACGCTATTTACCCAGGCACTTTCGATCCCGTTACCAACGGTCACATCGATATCGCTGAAAGATCCTCCAACATGTTTGAAATTTTAACCCTAGCTGTTATTAAAAATCCAAATAAAACTCCACTATTTACTGTTACTGAGCGAATATCAATGATTGAAGATGCAGCCAAGCATTTGCCAAATGTTAAAGTGAAAGAATACTCAGGACTTACAGTGGACTTCACCAAATCTGTTGGCGCTGAAGTAATTGTCAGAGGATTACGCATCACAAGTGATTTTGAATACGAGAGTGAAATGGCCTTAGTTAACAGGCGCATGGAATCAACAGTTGAAACTGTCTGTTTATTTAGTTCGTTAGAAAACCAAATACTAAGTTCTTCACGGGTGAAAGAAATTGCTGCTCTTGGGGCAGACATATCCGACCTGGTACCACAAAACGTTTGCCAACAACTATTATCAAAATTAAAAACATTTTGAGTAAGCCAAATTTATTAAAAGGAGAATTCAATGTCAATTTCAAAAAATATTGAGGAAGTAAAACAACTAATTTTAGTTAGAAACTTACCAGGAACATCAAGAGGTCTTGTGAACACTACAAAAATTTCCTCCATGTTAGATGAAATCTCTAGAATTCTGCCAAGTGAACTGGAAGAAGCTAAAATAGTCATAAGGCAAAAAGAGGCAATCATAAGCCAAGCAGACGAGGAATCAAAAAGAATCAGAGAATACGCCGATGAGGAAAGTAATACCATAAGGAAAGTAGCTGAAGAGCAAAGTAATTCTATTGTTCAATCAGCTAAAGAAGATGCAGAAAATTTAATCAGTGAGACCCAAATAGTCAAAGACGCCTCAGAAAAATCTGATTCAATAAAACTAGAAGCCGAACAAGAAGCATCTCAAAAGCTAACTGAAGCTGAAGACAGGTCGCATGAAATTATTACTGAGGCGGAAACTAAAGTTAACGCAATGTTATCTAAGGTTGAGGATGACATTCAACAAAGACGCAGTGGCGCGGACAACTACGCCCGTGAAGTACTTTTTGCCCTAGAAGAACGAGTATCAGAAACCCTTGCTCAAGTCCGAGGCGGAATAGACATGCTGGATAACAGGGATTCAGCACTACCTGAAAAAAGCTAAATTCAACGCTTGGGATCCTACATAAGTTTGTTCTTTCTAATACCGAAAGTTCTTCTGGTACTTCCTACAGTTTCCTATTTGATGAACACTTTGATATATCATTGAAGTCGAAGATCAAAACGCTATTTGGAAAAATTGTAACGCCATTACTAAACAGACTTTATTAATTATGGACGGCCATGCAATGGTCTTCAGGGCATGGTTTTCAATACCGGAACGCTTAAGCACGGAAACGGGGCAAGATACTCGCGGGGCTTACGGATTTTTGACAACGTTTCTTAAAGTACTACGAGAACACTCACCATCGCACGTAGTAATGACCTTTGATACTCGAGCACCAACTTTTAGGGACGATCTGTACCCAAACTATAAAGCCCACAGACCACCTGTAGACCCTGCATTACACGAACAAATTCCTCTCGTAAAAAAAATAATGGATTCTTTTAATGTACCTGTTTACGAATTAGACGGATTTGAGGCCGATGATTTAGTAGGAACATTGAGTAACCAGGCAAATAAATTAAATATGGACAGCTTGATACTTACGGGAGACGCCGATCAACTTCAGTTGGTTGATGATCGTACAAGAGTACTTATGTACACAGGATTCGGCAACTCCAGAGTTTATGACGATAGTGCTGTGAAAGAAAGATATGATGGCCTAGGTCCCGAGTATATAGCCGAAATAAAAGCATTAGAAGGAGACCCTTCCGATAATATTCCAGGGATCCCTGGAATAGGCAAGAAAACTGCTAGGATATTACTTAACAGTTTTGGTCACTTTGAGTCCTTATTCGCAAATACCTCAAAAATATCCGAAATTCCGTCTTTGAGGGGCGCCTCTAGAATCCAGGAGATCATAGAAAAAAACAAAAAAGTTGCATATGACTACTTGAAGTTAACTACAATTGTTAGGACAGCACCGATTTCCCTTGATTTTGATAAATCTGAATTTGGGAATTACGACCGAAATATTATTGTAGCAACTTTATCACAATTAGAATTCAGGAGTGTCATACGTCAAATCCCCGAATCCTCAGAGGCTGATTCGGCAACAAAGTCTTCTGGAAATAATGTCACCAAAAAATCTACTGAAAACGTAAATTATAGAGTTATTACCGAAAAAACTTCCCTTATCGCAATGATTGATGAATTGACATCTGGTGGTGATTTTGCGTTCGATACTGAAACTTCAGGACTAAACGCTATGCAGGCTAACCTTGTTGGAATTTCATTTTCTGAAAAGAAAGGAAGTGCATGGTACATACCTTTGGGTCACGCAAATGGAGACCAAATACCTAAGGACCAAGCCTTAGATCTTATATCCAAATTATTTTCCAATCCTGATTTGTCATGCTGCGCCCATAATGCTAATTTTGATTTGACTATCCTAAAAAACGCAGGCGTTGAAGTAAAAAATCTCACGTTCGACACTATGGTAGCCGCTTTTTTATGTGGTAAAAGATCAATTGGATTGAAGAACCTAGCGTTTGAATTATTCAATGAAGAAATGACTCCTATAACTAATCTTATTGGAAGTGGACGAAATCAAATTTCCATGGCAGATGTTTCTATTGCCGAAGTTACACCTTACGCATGTGCTGACGCAGATTTTACTTTACAACTAAAACACGAATTATCACCTTTGTTAACTACGAATAATGTTGAATTCGTGAACAACCAAATAGAAATTCCGTTAATACCAGTTATTTTAGAAATGCAAACAAATGGAATGTTAATAGATTCTGATTTATTGCAAAAAATGTCCGTTGATTTGTCGTCCGAAATAGCTCAAATAAAACAAGTACTGCTTTCAACGATGGGTGAAGAGGATATAAACCTAAATTCAAATCAACAACTAGCCAATCTTTTAATTACTAAACTTGGAGCTCCAAAAACCCGAAAAACAAAAACAGGTTTTTCAATGGATTCTAATTCACTGGAAAATATAATTCACACATCTGGATTGGATGACCGCATATATGAGATATCTAGCGGGATACTAAAATATAGAGAACTAACAAAATTAAAATCTACCTATGTTGATGCCCTACCCCAACAAATTAATACAAAAACCGGTAGAGTACACTCGCGTTTCAATCAAGTAGGAACGTCAACGGGACGTATTTCTAGTAACGATCCAAATATCCAAAATATTCCGGTAAGAAGTGACCTTGGAAGAAACGTTCGTAAAGCTTTTATCTCTAACCATAATAAGGGTTGGCAATTTCTTGCTGCTGATTATTCTCAAATTGAATTACGGATACTTGCCCACTTAGCTGAAGAACCATCTTTAATTTCAGCGTTTAAAAATAACGAAGATATTCATTCATCAACAGCCAAAACGATATATGGAGTAGAAGATGTTCAACCCAATCAACGTAGAATAGCTAAAATACTAAATTTTGGCATTATTTATGGATTGGGACCGGTTGGAGTAGCAAGGCAAACTGATCTTTCCAGAGAACAAGGGAGGGAATTTATAGACCTATATTTTGGCAAATATCCGGGAATTCGCGACTACATTGAAAAGCAAATACAATTTACAAAAAACAAAGGTTACGCCGAAACCATAACTGGACGGAGACGATATTTGCCTGATATCCGTTCAAATAATCCAAGAATCCGTGGCAATGCCGAAAGGGCTTCAGTAAATATGCCTATCCAAGGTACGTCGGCGGACGTCATTAAAATCGCGATGATTAACATATATAGGGAGTTAAAATTACAAAATATGTTGTCAAAACTTGTTGCACAAGTACATGATGAATTAATATTCGAAATATCGCCCGGAGAGTTAATGGAAATGCAAGAAATGGTAACTAGATTAATGCCTAATGCCATAGAACTTAAAGTACCATTAAACGTAGAAACAAAAACGGGGTTAACTTGGGGAGATATGGAATAAAAATCTGGGTTTGTTGCAACTAATGAAGAGAAGATTCTATACGGAGGGGTGGCAGAGCGGTTTAATGCACTGGTCTTGAAAACCAGAGTCTCCGCAAGGTGACCGCAGGTTCGAATCCTGTCCCCTCCGCCAACCTAAAATTTTTCTCTCTTTATAAAAATTTTAGGTACTAGCCGTTTTTCTTATACAAATCTTCACAAATTTTTTTACCAATAGTCGCTCCTATAAAAGCGTGTCCATTTTCATTCCAATGCCCCGCTCCTATATCATTGTCAAACCCGTGGAATCTAGTTATTACCCCCTTTTCAGACCAATTATGGGACGCCATATGTTTACCTACTGGAATTATTGGAATATCGTTTTTCTGACCAAAAACTTCTAACCGTTCTTCTCTATAAAATACGTTCGTTATAGATTCTTCATCTGCCCATTTGTTAACAATTTCAACCTCATAATCAACAACTTGGCTTGACGGTACTACCAGAATCATCGTTTTTGCACCAAATGATTGCAATTCAACTTTAGTTTCTAATAAAAGCCCCTCAACCAACAACCAAGCATTTTTCACAAATTCAGTTTCACCATTCAGGCCCCAAACACCTTCTTCTACCAACTGGTCGATCCCCTTTTTATTTTCTTGTTTTTCCTGGGACACAAGAGATTCGACACGTTTGGCTTTTCGAGCTTCGACAAATGGAACTAACAATTCCCGACTGATCTGCATAGCCCGGGACCAGCTACGGCCCCATCTGTAGATAGATTTAATTAAGCCATGATCGGCGGAAGGTTTTCTAGATAACACAATTTTGTTGTCGTCATTAATCTCGAAATATGGTTTGTAAGGGTCTCCCACTACAGAATAAATGTCATTCCTAAATCCTGAAAACGCAATTATCACATAATCTGGATCAAACAACACCGCTTCATTCACAGCCGCCAGATATATCTGTGCAGTCCCCCAACCGGAAACACCAAATAAGAGAACATCATAAAGTTTTCCAGGTTCCACATCTTCATAAGGACAATTACTTCCCAACCAATTTTCAGTTTTTGTTCCCAAATTTTTGGATTTATCAATCTGTAACGCCTCAACAAATGAATCTCCTATAATAGCTACCCGTACAGTATTTTCAGGTTTTTGAAAATCTCTTTCGTAATCGTTCCATCCGCGCGAGTTAGTTTCTACTCGAGAAAATCCTTCACGATTCCAAACACCCTTTAAATTTGGCAATAATCTATGACCTAATATCGGATCGGATTTCTGATATATGCCGTAAGTCGGAAGTTTGGAGTCAGGAATAATTACTAATGCTAACCTAACCGCGCTTTCGAGGAAAAAAAAAGCTACTAAAAACCCTAAAAGTAATAACGTAAATCTTTTGATTATCATTCTAAATCGGTAGCTTACTGGTAATTTACCATATTATTTTTCTCCTGCAACCATCATTTTTTATCCAGAGTTTTTAGATAGATAATTTAATTTTCTCATACGAAGTATAATTTTTTCTCTTTTGTGTTCCATTAAATACTGAACGAGAATCTTCAAACAAAATAAGCAAGAGGCTTCAGAGGGACTTTTATAAACCCTGTTACTCAAAATTTATAAAACTTAATAGGCAGCATTTACGTATAGTCGATAAAGTGTCACCAATCACGATATCAAATATTTAAATTAAATACTAAAATACTTATGCACCGTTGAAAAGTGACGAGTTAATTATCAAGTTTCAAAAAATTTAACACCGGCTTCATAATCTTCTGGAAGACCAGAAAGACATCTAATATTGAATCTACACGAATACCAAGCGAAGAAATTACTAGCAGACTACGGTGTTCCCATTCCAAAAGGTAAAGTAACTTCCTCTCCGGAAGAGGCTGAGATAATAAAAAAAGAGATTTCTGGAAAAGCGATCATAAAAGCTCAAATACACTCGGGAGGTAGAGGGAAATCCGGGGGAGTTAAATTAATTTCGTCTTCTGAAGATGCGTATGATTCAGCAAAAACTATTTTGGGTAGTAACCTCATAACATATCAAACTGGCCCAAAAGGATTGCCCGTAAATAACGTACTCGTAGAAGAAGCAACAAATATTGATAAAGAAATATATTTGTCCGTTTTTATTGACAATGACTTGGGGGTTCCTATAGTTATAACAAGTACTCAAGGAGGGGTTGAAATTGAAGAGATAGCCAAAAATAGTCCTGAAAAAATATTCAAAACTATATGCTCTCCCCTTGTTGGATTAAGTCCTTATAAACTTAGAGACATTTCTATGTCGTTGAGCATTCCTCCGTCAGAAATTTCTCATATGGAAAAAATAATGGGTTCCATCTACAAATTATTTATTGAAAAAGATTGTACGTTGATTGAAATAAATCCATTAGTTATAACTTCAGATAATAAAATTGTCGCTGTAGACGCGAAAATAAACATAGACGATGATGCCCTTTTTAGACATCCCGATCTCCAAGAATTAAACGATCCTACCCAGCAAGAGGTTTTAGAAAAACGTGCATCAGATTTTGATCTGTCCTATGTAAAACTAGAAGGAGGAAAAATCGGATGCATGGTCAATGGAGCTGGATTAGCAATGGCAACAATGGATATCACAAAATGGGCTGGAGAAAATCCAGCTAACTTCCTAGATATAGGTGGTTCTGCATCCGAAAAAAAGATTAAAGAAGCGTTTAAAATAATTGACGATGATCCTGATGTTGAAATAATTCTAGTTAATCTTTTCGCGGGTATTGCAAGAGCTGACGTAGTGGCTAATGGAATAGTCAAAGCAGGTAAAGAAACCCAATCAACAACACCTATCGTAGTTACTATGAGAGGAACTAATAGTGAACAGGGACTTTCGATTTTAAAGAATTCAGAACTGGATATAACGTCTGTGGAAGATTTGGCTTCAGCTGCAAAAATTCTGAAAAACAAGCTTTCTAATACGGAGTAATTTAGTGTCAATTTTAGTAGGTAACGATACAAAATTACTTGTTCAAGGCCTTGGGCGAGACGGTAGTTTTCAAACATCAAGAATGCTCGATTATGGTACCAATATAGTTGCCGCTGTACACCCAAGAAGGCAAGGCTTATATTTTGAAGAGAAAGTACCTTACTTTTCGTCCGTAACAGAAGCTGTTGATAGAACGGGTGCAAACACAGGAATAATTTTCGTTCCGGCCCCGTTTGCAATGGACGCTATTATTGAACAGATAGACGCAGGTATTGACCTTATAATTTGCATAACTGAAGGAATACCTATCCACGATATGATAAAAGTGAAAGCGTATTTAAAGGGTACTGATTCAAAATTAATTGGCCCAAATTGCCCAGGTATTATAACTCCGAAATCTAGAACAAAAATTGGCATTATACCCGGTAATATAGTACGTCCTGGAAACATAGGCGTGGTTTCCCGATCGGGAACATTAACTTACGAAGCGATAGCTCAATTAGTAAAAAACGGTTACGGTCAATCTACTTGTATAGGAATTGGGGGTGACCCGATTCACGGAATATCTTTTACCGATACACTCAAACTTTTTGAACAAGACGAAGAAACTAAAGCAATTGTTTTAATTGGAGAAATCGGTGGCTCCAAAGAACAAGAAGCCGCTGCTTTCATTAAATCTAATGTTTCAAAACCAGTTGTTGCGGCAATAGCTGGTCAAACAGCACCCCCAGGTAAACGGATGGGGCATGCGGGCGCTATAGTCACGGGAAAGTTAGGCTTGGCGTCAGAAAAAAATAAAGCTTTAGAAAATGCTGGAGCCCATTTAGTCGAATCTCCCGCCTACATAGGTGAAAAGATAAAACAAATTTTATCTTGAAATCACTTTGATCTCTCATGGTAACAGAAAAATATTTTCACACAGGAGAGATAGCAATAAATATTTCGGAATGGCCCTCTCCATATAAGGATTCGCCAGATATGCTGCTAATTCACGGTTACGGTGTAAGTAGTCAGACTTGGAGCACTACTGCGCCATTATTGTCAAAACACTATCATCTATTTTCCCTGGACCTTAGAGGAATGGGTTTATCGGGTCGAATTACTAAACAACATAATCGGTATGTATGGGCTAATGATGTATCCAATATTATCAACAAAATTTTTGTAAAATCTGGATATTTAGTTGGGCATTCGCTAGGAGGATGGGTATCGGCTGCAGTGGCTTCAATTAATCCAAATAAAGTTTCAGCAATTGTAATGGGAGATCCCTTTACCGGCTCGAAATCAAACATCCACCAAAAGTCTAAACCCGAAATTAATAATGAAATTCCTTCTCTGAAATCGATTAATACATTATCGGATGCATTAGATTATACGAAAATGAAATATCCGACATTAGAGACCGATATTTTACACCGACTAGCAAGAATGACATATGACTTTGACACAGGGTTATTATCTTGGGCAAAAGACCAAAGTTCAAAAAATTGCAACTACGAAGCAATGTTTTCCAAAATAAAATGCCCAGTCCTTTTAATTCAAGCAAATCCCGATAAAGGTGGAATAATTTCAGATGAAGAAACTGAAAGGGTTACATCTTTGATTGGGAAAAGTGAAAAAGTAAAATGGGAGAACTCAGGGCACTCTCTTCATGTGGCAAGAAACCACGATTTCGCGAAAACTGTCCATAAGTTCTTACTTAGGTTTCAAACGTAAAGTAAACATTATGAGAGAGAAAAACTTTCAAGGTGCAGAAATCAAAATAAATTATGCTGAAGGCCCTAAAAATGGACCAGTTATCTTCCTTCTTCATGCTTTAGGAGCTTCGTGGAAAAGTTGGACCCCCATTCTTAAATCCTTGAGTCGTGATTTTCATGTTTTTGCTTTTGATTTCAGAGGTCATGGAGATTCGGATCATATCAAGGACAAATATACTTGGGAGCATTATTCTACGGAAATATCAGAATTCATCGAACATAATTCTTTCCCGTCTGTAAATATAATAGGACATTCCCTAGGCGGCGTTGTAGGAAGCATAATAGTAACGAAAACAAAATCAGTAAAAACCCTATGTATGGAAGATCCTCCACTTTTTTTTAATAAAAGTTTTATCCCTTACAATCTTTTAAGAGTTTTTGAAGAAAATTTTAGACTTGCCAAAAAAAAATTAGGTGTCGAAGACACCGCTCGTGAATTAAGAACATCCTTCCCAGAAATCAATGAAACAGTGGCTATATCTAGAGCAAAAAATATTATTTCGGCCGATCCAACCATATGGGAAACAATTATTAAAGGTGATATCAGGGCTCATACAAATTCTGACGAAATTTTGAAAAACATTGATGTCCCCGTACTAATTTTTAGAGCCAATCCTGAAACTGGGGGAGTTATTCATAATCGTAATATAAATAGATTAAACAACCTCAAACGTTTTGAGATCGAATATTGGGAAGATAGCCCCCATAACATGCATTCAAGTTTCCCAAGCCGCTTCATTAAAAGGTACAACACATTTGTAACCAGTTTTGTAAAAAAGTAATTTACTTTACCGCACTTAAACCCAATGCAAGTACTGTTATCAAAATTGACCCTAACACACCCGCAGCCAAGTCATCCCACATTATGCCAGCACCTCCGGAAATTTGTTCAAGCCTTTTTATTCCAAACGGCTTGAATATATCAAGTAACCGAAATAAAAAAAATCCTAATATTAAAAAGTACCACTCAAAAGGAATGAACAAAACTGTAATCCATTGCCCAGCCCATTCGTCTATGACGCAATACGATGGATCAGGCTCCTCTATAGAAACTATTTTTTGGCATGACCAAAACCCAATCAAAATTAACAATACCGTGATTATTGTAAGCACTAATGGATTTGTTGTAATAAAAACCTTTATAACGATAAACAAACATAAAGATATGAGAGATGCAAAGCTACCAGGAGCAATTAACGGCCAGTACCCAGTCCCAAATCCGGAGGCTATAAATCTAGAGAGGGTCACTGTTATGTTAAATCCATTTTCTAGCCCAATCCAATGAAGCCTCAGTTGTTGATGATGGAAAATATTCACATCCTACCCAACCCTGATACCCTAGTTCATCCAAGTAATTCAATAAAAAAGTGAAATTAATTTCACCAGTTCCCGGCTCATGCCTTCCCGGATTATCTGCTAACTGAGTGTGTTTAATTGAGCCTATATTATCTTTTAGGGTAGCAGCTAAATTACCTTCCATTATTTGCATATGATAAAAATCATATAGAAGGGATAAATTGCTGTGACCCACCGATTCAATAACATCTAAAGCAGCCTTACTCGTGTTAATAAAGAACCCAGGTTGATCAAGAACATTAATTGGTTCAATTAATGCAGTGACCCCTACTTTGTCCAATTCCGTAGCAGCATAAGTTACGTTTTCAATGAGTGTTTCTTTTACTATTTCAGTAGCAAAACCATCAGGCATTTGACCAATCCCAATATTTACACCAAGGCAACCCAATTCGTGAGCGTATTCAACCGCCAAGGAAGTCCTATCTCGGTACAAATTACGTTTGTTAGGAATCAACGGAATGTTGTTGATCCCTGTAATAGGATCTTCTACAGGGGAATTGATAATGACTTGTTGCAAACCATTAGCATTTAATCGTTCAGAAATTTCATTCGTAGGAATTGGATAAGGATTTTGAAGTTCTACTCCCTTAAAGCCCAACTCGGCCGCTTTGTCGTAGCGATCCAAAATATCATATTCGTTAAACAGAAATTGAATATTAGCTTCAAGTTTAGGCATCAGACTTACAAGAAAACCCTAAGTTTGTTCCCCTCCCTTGTGCCGTTCTCATTGTAGTAGCAAATCTTTCTGCTACTGCCAACCAATCAAGGCCCTCTACAGTGTCTCCAAGTGGGTTGTATTCGCAGCCAATCCAACCATCGTATCCCAATTCATTGATTTTATTGAACACATTTTTATAATTAATCTCGCCCGTCCCAGGCTCATGACGACCAGGATTATCCGCTATTTGGAAGTGTTTTATAATGTTAAAATTATCGACAATGGTTCTAATTAGATCGCCTTCCATAATCTGCATATGATAGACATCGTACTGTAATTTCAAGTTGCTTTCGGAAACATCAGAAATTACTTGGACTGCTTGATCCGTACCGGTCAAATAAAAACCCGGTACATCAATGGTGTTTAGGGCTTCTATAAGTAAGGTTATGCCTTTTTTATTTAAACTTTTAGCTGCAAACTTCAAATTATCAACTAACGTTTGTCTGTTTAAGTCTGCTTGTTCGTTCGGATCTGGTATTCCAGCAAGACATGTGATTCTCTTGCAATTAAGAGTATTTGCGTAATCTATAGCCTTTCCAACGGAATCCTGAAATTCACCGACGCGATCGGGCTGTACTGCTATTCCACGATCTCCAGAACCCCAATCCCCAGCAGGTAAATCAAACAAAATTTGTTTTAGACCGTTCTTATTCAATTCCTGTAATATATCGTCCGCAGGGTAATCGTATGGAAATAGATATTCTACCCCTTTAAATCCATTTTGAGATGCTAATTTAAATCTGTCCATAAAATCTACTTCATTGAACATTAAGGTTAAATTAGCTGAAAATTGACTCAATTAAAACTCCTTTTATTAGTTATCACTTTAATAATATATGGATGAACCTACTCCACCCCCAGCAGCAATTACATCTCCATTTATAGCAATCGATTTAGGAGAAGCGATCATAGTAGCTACATAAGCAATATCCGCAGATTCAATGATCCGCTTAACTGAGTTATTTTTAGCTAATTCTGCTTCTACTACATTAGGTTCTTTACCCAGTTCGGACGCCCGTTCGATTATAAAGGATTCAGTTGCTTCCGTACGGGTAAATCCCGGATGAATTACTGTTACATTAATTCCAAATGGTCCCAATTCGTCTGCTAAGTTCTTAGTTAGAGCACTAACCGCTACATTACGCATACTTCCTACCGCATTACCAGTGGTTCGAGAAGCCAAACCAGAAATATTTATTATTCTTCCCCATCCTCTACGCTTCATTATTGGCGCAACTTCTTTTGCACATCTGATATAGCCCATCACTTTTACATTCATTTCTCCACCGAAGGATTCAGTTGTAAGATCACCAAAATTGTGAATCTTTTTGTTTGCTAACGGTCGGGCTGCACAATTAACCAAAATATCGACTCCATCCATCAATATATTCGCTTCTGAAACCATGTTTCTGACAGATTCATCGAGGCCGGTATCGGCCACAATACAATACACGGGATTTTTTGTGAGTTTACTAATATCTTTCGCGGAAACCTCCAATGTTGTTCTGTTCCTAGCAATCAAGGTGCAAACAACCCCTTCTGCCGATAGTGCCGTAGCTATAGCCTTACCAATGCCACGACTTCCTCCAGTGATTATAGCTTTTTTTCCATTAAGTTCTAACTTCATGTTTCATCCATGCCTGAAAAATCATTCGATTAGGTTGGGAGTTGTTTTCCAATGTTCAGTAACTTCTTGGTATTCGTGTGCCAATTGTAATAATCCTTTATCGCTATTTGAAGGACCGACTAATTGTATACCAACAGGAAGGTTATTAGATGTAAATCCGCATGGTACTGATATTGCTGGCATTCCAGTAACAGATATTGTGTAACAAGGCCACATCCAGTCGATATACGTGTCCAATTCAATACCATTTACTTGAAGAGGGTATTCTTGGTCGATAGAAAAAGGAGCAACACTTGTAACTGGAAGGGCAAAATAATCATAACGGTCGAAAAAATCTACCATATTCCGCCAGATGGATTTTCGTAACACCTCGACTCGAGCTAAGTCTATCAAATGCATGTCGAGTCCTTTTTGAGTATTCCATTTTACTGTTTCTTTAACGAGATCTGGAAAATCAGCGACATGATTTATGTGATCTACGGCAAATTTGTAAGCCCTATAAGTTTGAAAAACTTGATCTGAATCGTCTAGGTTAGGATAATCATATGAAACATCACAGCCAATATCGATAAATTTTTTTACAGCGTTTTCAGTAATATCAAAAACTTCAGTATCGATAGGTCTATTGTTCAAACGTCCTCCCCAAGCAATTTTTAAACCCTTCAGGTTACCTTCTAGAGGTTTTTGTAAATTTTGTTTGAATGATTCAGGAAATGTTATAGGGGTCAACCTATCACTACCCGAAATAACTTTCATTTGTAAAAAAACATCTTCCACCGTTTTCCCCATAGGCCCGTCTGTAGAAAGGGTGTTCCACGGAACATTAGATTCTCGGGGCGGTACTATCCCTAGAGTTGGTCTCAATCCCACAACATTATTCCAGGCAGCCGGATTTCGCAAAGAGCCACCTAAATCAGATCCCGAAGCTATCGCGGCTAGTCTACAGGCTAACGCAACTGCAGACCCCCCACTACTTCCACCGCAAGTTTTGGTTAGATCGTAGGGGTTTAAGGTCGGACCAAATACTTCATTGAAAGTTTGCGAACCTGCTCCAAATTCAGGTGTGTTGGATTTTCCTATTACTATGGCGCCCGCTTCCTTTAATCTAGAAACTATTAAGGAATCATGATCTGGAATTCTATCCTTGTAAATTCGGGACCCTTCAGTAGAAAGTAATCCTTTCGTCATGTGTAAATCTTTAATGGCTACAGGCAACCCCTCCAAAACTCGTGGGACTTCTCCATTAAAAATCCTTTTATCAGCATACTTTGCTTCTTCTAACGCTGAATCCAAGCACAATGTAACCATCGCGTTAACTTCCGGATTAATTCGATTTAGCTGATCTATATGGGCATTTAACAGCTCAACACACGATATGGATTTATCATTAATTAATGCTAATTGATCGACTGCTGATCGGTAATTAATTTCTTCCATTTATTATTTCTATCTTAAAGAAATACTAACTTCCAAATTTCACCACCACGTTTTTCCTTCAATGTTAGATTGTTTGAAAGTAAACGTCTCCGAGTAAATACCAGTAGAAAGATATTTCCAACCACCATCTGCCAACATAATAACTATATTTGACCGTACACCATCATCCGAAAATTTTTTAGCTATTTTTCTTGCTGTGGCATATGTTGCTCCCGATGAAACTCCTACAAAAACACCTGCATCAGTCANAAGTTTTCGTGTCCAGTAAAAAGCNTCCTCNGCTTCAATAAGAATTCTTGCATCNAGTTTNTCTAAATCTAATATAGGTGGTATGTANCCATCTTCTATAGCTCGCAACCCTTGAACTTTATCGTCGGGATGNGGNGCNGTNGCTACTATCTTTATCTNCGNATTATATTCCTTCAGGCATTTACCAACNCCCATGAGNGTTCCACCCGTTCCTAGTCCTGCAACGAANACATCAACGCTAGGTAGGTCTTTTANAATTTCNGGTCCAGTAGTCGAATAATGAGCATTTGGATTAGATTGATTACCATATTGATACGGCATGTAATAATCTGGATTTTCCATTGCTATTTCTTTAGCTANAATNATTGATTCATTAGTACCCTTNTCAGCAGCCGANAAAATTACATCAGCNCCAAAAGCCTGTAATAGTTGNACCCGTTCAGGCGGTACGCTNGCNGGCATTACAACCTTAACCTGATACCCCNTTTGNCGACCNATCATCGCNAATCCAAGGCCTGTGTTTCCNGATGTAGGTTCTAAAATCGTTCCTCCGGGNTTCAACAGNCCTTTCNTTTCTGCATCAAAAATAAGAGATCTGGCTGCTCTATCTTTAACNGANCCNGTNGGATTAACTGATTCNAATTTTCCAAAAATTTTTACTTTCGAACCNGGTGTCATCTGACTTAAGTCGACCAATGGAGTATTCCCTATAGCATGAATTGATCCATCCACAATTTTAGATGAATCAACTGAATATTTANGCTTTATAGAAGTCACTNTATGTGATTAGTNTAATGTCAAAAACCGGTTAANACGTTCAGGCTAAAGACCACAAAATATTTCGTAATCGATCAATTCTTTTACTTCAGGATTTTCTCCACAGAGTTTNCANCTGGGATTTCGTCGGACTTTGATCTCTCTAAANTCCATTGAAAGAGCNTCNATCAATANCATTCTGCTTGTCAAAGTTTCNCCTATTCCCATNGTCAANTTTATGGCTTCAAGTGCCTGTATNGACCCTACCAATCCNGGTAACGCCCCAATTACTCCAGCTTCAGCACAATTAGGAACTTCTCCAGGNGGAGGGGGATCTGGAAACATACANCTNTAGCATCCGCTTCCTGGAACATAGGTAGTTGCCTGTCCATCAAAAACTAAAATNGCTCCGTCAACCANAGGTTTGTTCGATAGGTAACAAGCATCNTTAACCAAATAGCGNGTTGCAAAATTATCGGCTCCATTAATCACAATATCGTAATTTGAGATTATNNCCATAGCGTTATCTGCGTTCANNGGAGNCTCATGGGTAATTACTTTAACTTCAGGATTNTGGCGTTCCANCGTTTCTTTAGCGGAAATCACTTTNCGTCTACCNATATCNGAGTCCCCATGNANTATTTGCCTTTGAAGATTNGTNATTTCAACAACGTCAAAATCTATTATCCCGATAGTNCCTACTCCAGCCAAAGCAAGATACAACGAAACAGGTGATCCTAAACCTCCCGCGCCAACTACCAAAATCTTCGAGTTGATCAACTTCCTCTGNCCTACGCTACCTACCATTCGGCATTATCAAATGCCTACTATAACGTTCGACTTGGCTTGGGGTAAGCTGTGTTATCTCAGTGTTNTNTATCATAATATCTCAATATTTCTAACTAGCTATCCAATTAGCAACAGAAAAAAGANAGGCCCTTGGCTTATCNTCCAACTTATTTTACATAAATATAAACCCATCACACTTGAAAAAAAAACCCCGGATTATTACCAGGGTCGTTTCTAANTACTATATAAANAAATCATTAAAAGCGCCCATCAGNGGGTATACANGTACAANCACACTTGACGGGATTTACAGCNNCTTTCANTTTTTNGTGATTNCCATACATAATCATGNNNAAATATTATCACNTCANAAAGATTAACGTAACTTGTTTATCNCCATATTTTTTATTCNTAAAAATCAATGNNGNCGNAATATCTGGCNACANTANCAANAGAAACCCACAATTTATATCAATAACAGTNCATCTACCNTGTAAANCNTCATATTNTCGACAATACATCANAATACCAGTAAAAAACCACTTTGANACNTGTTACGATTTTAANGGGATTTATTTCTTTACGTTAAGTAAAAGATAATAANTTGTAACGGTTTGNTTGATAGGTTTATACACTATGGAAGTCATAAAAATAGATNCAACTGANCGCAATGTTTTCGGGAAAAAAAATCGCGCTCTAAGACGACAGGGTATANTACCTGTTCACGTCTATGGACTTAATAAACCTTCACTCAGCTTNCAAATTGATTTGCTCACATTGACCAANACCCTNAGATCTGCTGGAAGNACAACNCCGGTNACCTTAAAAATTCAGGAAGAAGAAGCTGTTACATTAGTTAGAGACGTAGCACATCATCCTGTCTCCGGAAATATCCAACATGTGGATTTTTTGCGCGTTGATGTAAGCCAANTGGTNAACGCACCNGTGCCTATCGTTCTATTTGGTCAAGAACTTGCTCCAGGAACNACAGGNGGNGCTGGTATCGTCACTCAAGGTTTATANGAAATAACCGTTCGGGCGAAACCATTTGACGTCCCATCTGAAATAAAAGTAGATTGCAGTGTACTGGATTCTCTTGANTCTTCAATAATGGCAACNGATTTAAAATTGCCACCNAATGTTGAATTGGTGTCTACTGATGACGAAAGAATAGCTTGGATTCAGCCTCCACGAGTCGAAGAGGTGGTTGANCCTGTTATAGNAGANGGAGAAGAAGNAGAAGAAGNTGAANCATCAGAAGATGANGAGATNGAAGATCCTGNTGTAGAACAACCCGAATCTTNAGAAAACTACTNNANTAAATAGTTTTNTTATATNNAACGNATANGGTTTTTTTACANCNAACACTNCTNTNTATGTTTGTGGNAGTTTNTTNAAGACTNCCATCNTAGAAAGAGAAAAATGAGTAATTACGACTCAGGAGGGTCAGTATGGATTCAGTAATGATTCTATCTGTCGTTCTGGGAGCCCTGTTATCGGTTGTTTTCGGTTTGTCTTTAGGGTTTTTACTGAGTAGGCTTATGACAAGAAAATCCTACCAGGCAGCTAAAGAAGCTTCGGAGCAACATATAAGAAGATCTGAGGCAAGAAGCAAGGAAATACTTGTAGAAGCCAAAGAACAAGCTCTTCAGACTAGGTCTCAATCAGACCGTCAGATTAATAAACAAAGGGTTGAGCTGCAAAGAATGGAAAGTAGGTTAGAAGCTAGACAAGAAAGTTTTGAAGTACGCACGCTTGATCTTGATGAAACCCAAAAACAATTGGAAGAACGTCTCAAGGAACTTCGGGATGAACAATCGCGAGTGAAACTAATTAAGACCAAGGCTGAGCAACAGTTGGAATCCGTCTCGGGATTAACATCAAATGAAGCTAAAGAGTTATTACTTGAAGAGGCAGAAGCTGACATTGCTTTTGAAGTTTCCCGTAGATACAGAGATGCAGAATTAACCGCTCAAAATGAAGTTGACGAAAAAGCACGTATAATACTGGCCGAAAGCCTACAAAGATACGCATCGGAAGTTGTACAAGAAACAACTATTTCTTCAGTTTCGATTCCAAATGATGATATGAAGGGGAGATTGATTGGTAGAGAAGGTAGAAATATACGAGCTATCGAAAGTTCAACTGGGGCAGATTTAATTATCGACGATGGGCCAGAAACAGTTTCAATATCCTGCTTTGACCCCATAAGGAGAGAGGTAGCCAGGCTAACATTAGAGAGACTTATCAAAGATGGCCGTATCCATCCAGCAAAAATAGAAGAGACGGTAGAACGAGCAAGGGACGATATAGAGGATATGGTAAAAAAATCAGGTCAAAAAGCCATGTTTGAGGTAAATGTAAAGGGATTGCATCCGGAACTAGTGAAACTAATGGGACGTTTGAAATTCAGATTTAGCTACGGTGAAAATGTACTTCAACATTCGGTAGAAGTGGGATCCATCGCGGCTATGTTAGCCTCACAAATAGGAGCAAATACTCAAACAGCCAGAACAGCTGGTTTTCTGCATGATATTGGTAAAGCATTAACACATGAAGTAGAGGGTTCCCATGCCGTGATAGGGGCCGACATTGCAAAAAGATATGGTATGAAAGAACCAGTCGTGACGTCAATAAAAGAACACCACGATACTCAAATGACGAGTCCTGAAGCGTTTGTAGTGGCTGCAGCTGACGCTATTTCAGCTGCGCGACCTGGAGCGAGACATGATACTTTAGAAGCGTATATGCAACGTTTGGAAGATCTCGAAAATGTGGCTAAGGAATTTGAAGGTATTGAAAAAGTTTTCGCTATTCAAGCTGGACGTGAAGTACGAATACTTGTAAATCCCCAAACCATCAACGATGTTGAAGCTGCTAATCTTGCCCGAGATATTGTAAACCGTATTGAAGAAAAGCTTGCTTATCCTGGTCAAATAAAAGTAGTAGTCATACGAGAATCCCGAATAGAGCAAATCGCATCCTGATAACAGGTTAACTATTATGAAAGTGTTAATGATTGGTGACGTAATGGCGAGGGGTGGACGTAAGGCCCTTGCGCGGTTGCTACCAGACTTGCGGAGGGAATTAAGTGTTGATTTTGTTATAGCACAAGGTGAAAATTCTGCTGGCGGGTTTGGTCACACTATCGAAACAACCAGCGATATGATCGAGTCAGGTGTAGACATCATTACAAGTGGTAACCACGTNTGGGATAAAAAAGATTTCATAAAAGAATTAAANAATCCGTCNTTACCCGTCATACGACCACTTAACTATCCTGCNATNGCACCCGGNAGAGGTGCTATNGACATCGGACCAATATCTGTCGTTAATTTGATTGGTAGNGTTTANATGGGTGAATATGANTCNCCGTTTNCCGTAATTGACGANCTTTTATCTGGTGGGTTTGGTAAAGGTAAGCCNATTTTCGTNGATTTTCACGCTGAAACCACNTCAGAAAAAACNGCGATGGCGTGGCACTTAGATGGTCGCGTAACAGCTATCGCNGGAACCCACACTCACGTACCCACTGCGGACTGCAGAATTTTTCCAAATGGTACNGGTTTCGTAACTGATTTGGGTATGGTTGGTGCTGTAGATTCAGTGATAGGTGTCCGTCCTGAGGATTCCTTGAATCGGTTTTTNACGGGCATACCCACACGGTACACACCNGTAACCGAGGGACGAATGATGTTCTGTTCGGTTTTGATCGACGTCGACGATAANACTTTTAAAACCCTATCTATANAACGAATCGACAGGGAAATCTTTGTGTGACTATCGAACAGAGCAGGTATAACTCACTTAAACCTCCGATAATTCCCAANTGGAAAGTTACAACCGACCTTCATCTCCACACATCTATGTCAGATGGAAATCTGACNCCTNATGGATTAATAAAAAGCTTATACAATACTAAACTNANTANGATCTCCATAACCGANCACGATACTACCGACGGAATTAATGANGCAACNAAAACNGCTGTTAAAAAAAATATTTCAGTAATNCCAGGAGTCGAAATNAGNACAAGTTTTGAATCANACGANATCCACCTACTTGGNTACTTTATAAATATCTCTAACAAAATGCTTCAAANAAAACTAGAGNATCTTAGAAAAGGACGCATANAATCCNTAAAAAAGATAATAACTAAACTATCCTCGATAGGTTATNAAATTGANGTAGAGGAAGTCATGCGATTATCCAAAAGTTCCGTAGGCAGACCCCACATTGCCAAAGTAATGGTCACNAAAGGATATGTTTCCAATACAACTGAGGCATTCGAACAAATCCTTTCNCAAAAGAATATTATTAACATTCAAAAAAAAAAGATCGNCACACTTGAAGCNTTAAAGGNTATTNATANNGCTGGAGGAATCTCGGTAATAGGACACCCTAGGACTGTAAAANACTTAGAACAACATCTGCCAACCCTAACNGATCACGGACTNAATGGNATGGAAGTTTANGCAGAAAAATATGATGCCGACATGATCAAACANTATAAAAAATTNTGTGTGGNATATGGGCTNNTCTCNTCAGGAGGATCTGACTACCACGCNCGTAACGANCCTAANGAAATTAANCCAGGAATAACAGGNCCNCCACCAANTNTCCCTTACGAAATGTTNGATCGAGCCAAAAGGNTNCANGGNAAAAATATCGGATCAATTCCACTGGGGTTTTAATCGTAATGNCCTATGAAAATCCTTTCNCTGTTNNNTACCTAATTCTTGCCTGTTATCTCTTTGGGTCAATAAACTTAACTTTTNTAANCGCNAAATANGTAGNTGGTNTNGACTTAAGAAATAGTGGTTCGAAAAGTTTAGGATTAGGNAATTTCACTAGGAAAATGGGNNNGAAATGGGGCTTTTTNTTGTTCCCGTACGAATTCGGTGCAAANGGGTGCCTTCCTGTAATNATTGGTCAATTGATGGGAGTTAACCAATCATTGGTTGTGTTAATGGNCTTGTCGACAATTTTTGGACATTGTTGGCCAATATTTACTAAGTTTAAAGGTGGAAGAGGNATGTTANCGGNTTTAGGTGGTATGTTGGTTTTCAGNTTTGANATTTTCATNACGTGTCTTNTAATTGCGGGTTTGGTAAAGTACTTAACGCCNATTAAAGATTCAGCAGTGTGGAGCCTGATAATAGTGTTNCTTTTACCGTTGTTTGTGTTGATTTANGATTTNCNNGACCANGTTTACCTTTACTCTTTTGGAATTATTCTACTNGTNATTCTTAAAAGACTATCTTCTAATTCACTGCAGGAGTTAAGAGGTTCGATGGGACGACTTAATATTTGGGAACTCGTTTTTTTTCGTCTGGTTTACGATAGGGATATTAAAGACCGAAATGCTTGGGTAGAATAGCAAAATTATGTCCACCGAAATTTATCAGAATCGATGTCTCAGACATAAAGATATTGGTACCAATCTGCGTTGCGGAAGATGCGGGGATTTTATATGCCCAAAATGTCTCGCTGTTTCACCCGTGGGTTCTCGTTGCCAAAAATGTGTACAACTTGGTCAACCCGAAATGTTTCGGTCTTCAAAATCAGAACTTGGATTGGTATTAATTGCTTCTATTATGCTGGTAATTTTTGGTGGCTTGTTCCTAAGCCTAATTTGCCGATTACTTTGGGCATTTCCCATTGGTTACCAGGTCGGTTCCATTGTTACAGCATTTGTTTTAGCATTGTTGGGAACTGCAACCGGAGAAACGATACGACGTGTTGGAAAATATAAAATTGATCGCAGATTAAAAATTATATCGGGTGCCACTTTATTTGGTGTATATGTTATGGGATCAGCAATAGGTGATGCAATTGGCGTTCCATTTTATCTATTTACGAACATAATAAGTTTTATAGGGGTCGCCATAGGAATTTACTTAGCATTAAACCGCATACACCCATAAGTAACCCTGTTTATATCGTTGTTGGAACGATTTCATTAAAGGTTCCGTTTCGGAACTTTATTGAATCATCCACCATTTGGAATACTGAAAGCGTTGGTGTATAACCAAAATCGTTATACGCAGAAGATAGGTCATATTCATAGAAAGTGGGGTTCATCGGGAGTTCAACGGTGGTGTAAGAATCTCCAGTTTTTTTTGATATATATGGGACTAATACATCCCAAGTAAACGGTTCCTTGGAAGCTATTTGATATGTATTACCAAATGATTTCTTCTCATTAATAATACATTTATAGGCATGGATAATATCTCTAATTTCAACATTGTGTTTTTTCCACGATCTTCCATCCATATCCCTAGCTACAATCAAACGAGATCCCGAACTAAACTCNTTTTTTAGTTTTTCGTAAANTTTAACCCCTATTTCATCTTTTCTTTCTTTGAACATATTCACAAAGGTTTTTAGTTGAAATTGATTAAAATCCAATACCTCCCCTGCNCCCCAAACATTTGCAAATCTCAAAACAGAAACGTTTAAATTTTTGTGCCTATAATATCTGTTTGCAAGATGTTCACACAAAATTTTTGAATATCCATACCAATCAGTCGTNGAAAGAGNCAATGAATTTTCCGAAATGGGTTCCAAAATNCCTTTTTCTGGATACTTTGCCATAGTCGCGTCAGTACTCGTTATTATTAGATGTTTAATAGGGATTTTCGATTCACACGACGATTCCAATATATTAAACGTCCCCTTCACATTGATGTCAAAATATTGCTCCGAACTAAAAGGTCCTCCTGCTTGGAATGCCGCNCCCAAGTGAAAAATTATATCAACTCCGTGTACAGCNGTTCTTACATCTTCCATGTTCGNTAAATCGCCTTCGACAAATTCTATGTCGAGGCCAGAAAGTTTTTCTTTTTGAGAATCACCACTCCAAATTAATCCTTTAATATCAAAGCCGGCCNNCTTAAAATTTCTAGCCAGATTTGCCCCAANTCTCCCTGTAATACCTGTGATCAATATTTTCATATTAGCCCTCTTTGACACTATAAATATAAAGTTAGGATAAATCTGTTCAAAANCAGTAAATTCAAATTGCACGATAACATATAGGATTCCCTTTATTCGTTTTNGGNAAATTTAACCGATTGAACAAGTTTAATTGCATTATATTAAATNCGATGTTGAAAATGTATCAATATCTAAATTAATCCAAACTANGGGGTTATTTTTACAAATCAAAATCACATATACTGTCAAAGACAAATGGATTCACTTCGGAACTTTCAAAATTTCGGATCCAATACATTGAATAAAAGGGAAACGAGGTTCAAGTGGCAACGAAAACAAAGATAGAAAAAATAGAGACTATTCTTTGGGACCGATGGTTATTAATAAAAATTTATTGTGAAGATGGAACAGTGGGCTTTGGGGAAGGTGGAGTTCATGGGTGGCAAAGNCCAACGAAAACGATGGTAGAAACTATGTCTCATTATCTGGTTGGTAAGGATCCATCTANAATTGAACACCATTATCAATGGTTATACAGGTCGTCNCACTTTATGGGTTCCGTCGTACAGGGCGCTCTGTCAGCNATAGACATCGCACTTTGGGATATAAAAGGAAAGCAATTCCAAACTCCTATTTANGATCTTTTGGGAGGTAAAACTCGTGACCGGGTAAGATGTTACATGCATGTGAACGGAAATACTATAGACGATCTAGTATCTGACTCTTTAGAAAAAGTTTCGCAAGGGTTTACTGCTNTCAGATTTACTCCTTTTTCTCCAAATTATTACCTTCATAAATCGTATAGCGAGTGGGCAGATGAAGCAGTTAAACGTGTAGGAGCTGTTAAAGACGCCGTTGGAAACTCAATAGATATATGTGTAGAAATCCATAGGCAAATGAGTCCCTCAGAATCGATAGCACTTGGTAAGAGATTAGAACAATTTAACCCTTTTTTTTACGAAGACCCAATGTTGCCAGATAGTCCAGCGGTAATGGGAAACTTGCAACAAAACTGTAACATACCTATAGCAACGGGAGAAAGATTTACAACTATATACGAATATCAACAACTACTAGAGAATAATGGCTGCTCCTACGTAAGGCCAGATTTATGTTTATGTGGTGGAATTTCCGGATCAAAAAAGGTAGCNTCAATGGCTGAGGCTCAACACATAAAAGTTATCCCTCATAACCCATTATCGCCAATATCTACTGCCGCTTGTGTCCAGTTNGATGCNTGTATTCCAAATTTCGCTTTACANGAATATACGGGAGAGTCCGAATCTCCAAAAAGTGATTTACTAAAAAATCCCTTGAAACTTATTGACGGATATTTNACCGTNCCTGAAGGACCTGGATTGGGGGTAATNATCAACGACGAAGCTCTCAATCAACCCGAAACGCCNAAANTTTTGGACACTCCAATAGGGTACGACGGTAGTGTTCAAGATAGATAATCTAAATTCTNCCGTAGTCATCTTCTAGTCTTTCAATATCGTCTTCACCCAAATAATCTCCGGTTTGAATTTCAATAATATCTAAAANCTCAATTTCAGATATATTTTCAATCCTNTGTATGGTNGTNCTTGGTATNTGTATGCTTTGACCACGACCAAAGTTATTTATATTTGTCTTATCATGAAGGGTTATNCCGGCNATTCCNCGCNCTATCACTAAAGTTTCNTCACGATGCCGGTGCCATTGTAATGAAAGCCTCGATTTCGGNTTNACNGAAATTCGCTTCACNTGAAATCCCACGCCACTGGAAATGATTTCAAAAAATCCCCATGGNCGGTTATCGCGTTTNGNTTTTTGTTTTTTTTGGAATTTTATTTTATTGGGTTNGGTCAAGTNTTCATCCTAATCGGTTANCTATTTTTGGGATCTAACCCNGTCCAGAATTTAAGAAATATATCTTCTACCTGGTNTTCGGNTTGAGCAGCAAAAAGNTTCTTCCTAAAACTACGTACCATTGGAGCTGTNCCNNCGTACCAACATAANTGTTTTTTAACATGTAATAGTGCTACTTTCNTTTCAAATTGTGACTTAATTAAACCTANGTGNTTTTTTATGATCATAGATTTGTAATTATATTGATCGCCTAAGCATTTGCTGTCGATTTTTTCATTAAACACCCANGGGTTACCNATTGCAGCTCTACCAATCATTACAGAATTACAACCAGTATAATTTTTCATTTTTCTAGCGTCAGACATTGAGCGGACATCNCCGTTACCCGTCACCGGTATATTAACAGTCTCAACNACAGATTTTATGATATCCCAAGGAGCATGACCACTAAATTTTTGTGCTCGNGTTCTAGGGTGAACGGTAATAGCNTCAANNCCTTCNGATTCAGCCATTNTAGCAACTTCTGGAGCNTTCATATTTTTATCATCCCANCCACCCCTGATCTTTATNGTTAGNGGTATTTCTATNGCNGNNCGTATAGCTTTTAAAATTTTAGCCGTTTTTGGAACATCTTTCATCAAAGCCGCTCCTCTGCCAGTTTTATTTATTTTCGGCATGGGACAACCCATATTTATATCGATAATATCGGCTCCCGCGTCTTGAAGTTTAACGGCAGCAGGTACCAAAGTTTCTATAGTTGATCCCAACAATTGAAGTGCTATAGGTTTCTCTTTCGGTAAATACCCCGCAATATCATAACGAGTTCGCCTATTGCCCATAATAAAAGACGCTGAATCTATTTCCTCACTTGTGGTCATCCCACTTCCGCATTCAGTGGATATTAGTCTAAATGGTATGTTTGAAATGCCCGCCATTGGAGCCAAACGGGCCAGACCGTTTACATTAACATTGCCGATATACAATTTCTTGACTTTTGTGGTACTTGTTTATAAAAAAATGGGTGTAAATAATCGTAACAAATAATTTCTATTCTTCTATCAAAATATGCTACCCATTAGTTCACGGATTAATTCCTTTATTGTAATAACTCATAATATTCCGTTAAAAGTAAAATCATTATAAATACATTTGGTAAAAACTGGTTAAACGGATATGTTTAATTGAAACTTATTGACTATGGTTTCGTGGTGGTAATAGAATGTTCAGAATTTTTCAGAAATAAAACCGTCTCGTCATAAAGAAATCAACTAACATAGAGATTTTCACGGGAAAAGGTTATTGATATCAAACTAAAAAAAAGAAAATTATGAAAATAACAAAAATTACTCCCATAGTTACCATGCCGATCGACGGACTACCATGGTTGTTCGTACAGATTGATACCGATGAAGGAATATCTGGAATAGGAGAGTGTACAGATTATTATTCGAACGGACATTTGGTTAGAGGTATTAACGCCCTAGAACCAGTCATACTAGGCATGGAAGCAGGCCAAATTGAAAACATCTGGCAAACAATTTTTCATAGGTTTGATGATCTCAACGGCCGAGGATATGTATCGCATCTTATAAGCGCAATAGATATCGCATTATGGGACATCAAAGGCAAGTCTCTCGGGGTTCCTATATATGAATTACTGGGGGGTCCGGTGAGAGATAGGGTTCCCCTTTATACCCACGTGCAGGATTTCAATTCCGGTGCAGGCGGACCCGACACTGTAGCAAAAGCAGCCAAAATGACAAAAGACGCAGGTTATGAAGCAATAAAAACGGACCCTTTCCCTACCCTATGCCTCACCCATAAATCAGGATTTGAATGCCTTACAGATAAAAAAAAGAATGCTGGTGTAAAAACTACTGTAATGCATTGCTCAAATTCATACGAATTCTCAGGTCCATCTGAAGTTGAAAGACTTACACCTAGATCTATAAGAGAATCGGTCGAATGGATGGATGCTATCAGGTCTGCAGTAGGCAGTGATTTCGAACTAATGGTCGATGCTCACGCTAGATTTGACGTTGCTAGTGCCATATCCGCTGGCAAAGCGCTCGAAAGATTTGACCTTACGTGGTTAGAAGAGCCTATACACGTAGAAAACCATAATGCCCTTAGGCAGGTACGGGAAAATGTAAACATTCCATTGTGTGTTGGCGAAAGACACTTTACTCGTTGGGATTACATAGAAATCCTTAATAAACGTTTGGTGGATTATATTATGCCGGATGTAGCTTGGTGTGGTGGAATATCCGAACTTCGCCGTATTGCGGCTCAAGCTGAAGTCCAATACATAAGAATTAGCCCACATGACGCCCTCGGACCTGTTTCCATAGCCGCTGGTTTCCAAGTATGTATGACCACGCCTAATTTATATAGACAGGAATGCTTGCATACTTGGTTCGACACATTTGAGCAAATAATTACTCCAATGTTTAATGTAAAAAATGGTTCCATCCTACCAAATGGTCTACCAGGTCTTGGAATGGAATTAAAAATGGATTATGTCGAAAAATACCGAGTTCATCCTGATACCCAAACCTACCTAAATATAAATGCAAACAGCGTGCAAGACGCAACCGGAACATGGCTGAGATAAAAGTACTCTTCTCCATAAGCTTCGCATTCAGTCTATTTGTAGAATAAAGGACAATTGTCATGTTGGAACATTTCAAAATACCTGAACACGAAGCGATTAGAGTCTCTATAGCTGACCTCAGATCTACAACTGAAGAAATTTTTCTAAAGTGTGGCGTTTCCGAAAGCGACGCAAGATTAGGAGCCGATGTTTTGGTATTTGCTGACTCTCGGGGAATAGATACTCATGGGGTTTCAAACGCATTAAGGGGTTATGTCCGTAATTACTTATCGGGAACATGTAATTCCCGGCCAAAAAATTCGATAATAAAATCCACTCCTTCAACCGCTGTAGTAGATGGAGACAATGGACTGGGTTTAATGACCGCTCCTTTTGGAATGAACATTGCAATTGAAAAGGCAAAAAACACTGGAATCGGGGTTGTTTCCATCAGGAATTCAAATCATCTTGGAGCGGCTGGGTACCACGCTATGATGGCTTTAGAACATGACATGATTGGATGGTGTATGACTGGAGGGGGTAAAGCTATGGTCCCCACTTTTGGAGCTGAAGCTCAACTAGGCACAAATCCGATCGCTTTTGCTGCTCCTACAAATAAGGAGGCACCTTTTATTTTTGACGCCGCTATGAGTTCGATTGCAGCTGGGAAAATAACGCTTGCACGCCGTTTGGGTCAATCAATGGAACCAGGCTGGGTCGCTAACGAAGATGGAACACCTAATATGGAAAGTACCCCTACCCATCATTCTTCACAATTGAAAACTTCAACTGGACTGGAAATGCAACTTCCATTGGGATCTACGAGGGAACTTGGTTCACATAAAGGGTATGGTCTAGGAGTAATGGTAGATATTTTGTCCGGGCAACTATCTTTTGCAAGAGGTTTCGCTTCATTGGATGAAGACAGAAGAGCTCATTTTGTTGCAGCTTATGCTGTTTCCGCATTTGGTGAGGTGGAAGAATTCAAAAATAATATGGACGAAATGTTAAGAGGTCTAAGCGAAACTAAACCTATGCCTGGAATGAGTAGAGTGCTATATGCTGGTCAACCTGAAGAAGAAACACTCATGGAGAGGACTGAAAATGGAATTCCTTTGCACCCTGAGGTCATAGATTGGTTTAAGGATATTTGTGGAGAATTGCAGATTAAATACAATCTGAGTTGAACATAATACCTACTTAAATATTCGAAGCGAAATACATGTGTAAAAAAACATCTATAAGATAAACAATACAATCTTGATCATTTGGCAACAGAAACAAAAAATATAAGGCAATAAAAATGAGCAAACAACCGTTTACGGGTAATCCTTCCGAAATAATCGTCGAACAACTATCCGCTTTAGGAGTAAATTACCTTTTTTATAATTCTGGATCCAGAGAAGCACGTTTTTTTGATGCCTTACATGAAAATCCTAGGATCAACGGCATACTAGGGTTACACGAAGGCACCGTTACCGCAATGGCCGGAGGTTATACCCAGGCAAAATCGGAACCTGCGGTAATGTCGGTCCATTTAGGGGCTGGATTAGCCCAGAGCATGGGACAACTGATCAATGTTTGGGCAGGAAGTTTACCAGTAGTAACTCTAACTTTTGTCGGAGACACTGGAAGCTATGCCGATCGAATAACACTTGATTTAGGGCACAACGTTGGGCCTACATCCATAGCTGCCCCATTTATGAAAGCCAATTGGACTGTACTTGAAGCCGGCGGCCTAGCAACCGCCATTGAACGAGCAATTAAGGTCGCGAGCACGCCTCCTGTCGGACCTGTTCACGTGGCCATTTACGATCGTCTGCTAGGAGCAGAAAAAACGTCAACATCAATAATTGAACATGAAATTCCAAAGGTTACAGCAGGGTATCCTGATCCATCTGATATCGAAAAATTAGCCAAATACTTAAATGAAGCTGAACGACCTTTAATCTACGTCGGCGACGGCGCGTGGAAAAGCGGTGCCGAAAGTGCAATAGGAGCAATTGCAGAACATTTTGGTGCCAACATTGCCTCAATGTGGGGCGATCTTATGGGGGTATCAGTCGCCCATCCTCTTCATTGCGGATATTTTAGAGGGTCAGTTTTGGACCTCAACCCTGATCTTATAGTATGTGTCGGGGTTCGTCATGGAGGCAGTGGAACGCCTGACGATTACTCCTTGTTCAAAAATTCAAAAAATCTTATCGCAATAGGTCCTGATGTTGAAATATTTGAAAATATTCCTGACTTGGATCTCACAATAATGGCCGATGAAACTGCCACATTTGAATTATTACAGGATCTTATTAGAAGCGAGAATGAACCGATAAAGTACAATAAAAAACGAAATCATGCCCGAGAAACTGCTCACCAAATAAAAGAAAATGGGCGTAAAAATTTACAGCATAAAAGTGCAACAAAAGGCTCGGTGAGACCACTTGCCATTCTCGATGCTATCGACACAACGCTAGAAAAAGCCGGTGGCGGCTACATAACCACTGAGCAATTTGCGATACCACTTGAGTATGTTAATAAAAAAGAAAACGGTGGGAAAGTGAAATACGTTAGACCAGCTGGAGGATCAGAGGGGTATGGGATGGGAGCACCCATCGGCACCAAATTAGGTGCGTCAGATCAACCAGTAATCGGACTGGTCGGCGACGGGTCTGTATATTATTCTGATTCCGCTTTATGGACGGCAGCCCATCATAAAATACCAGTTTTGTACGTCATCGCAAATAACGGAACTTACGGAATAGTCGCTGGGCAATTTGCCGCGGCAGAAGGCGCCATGAAACGCGAAGGAAAATATGCTGGCGTCGTTTTGGATGGTATTGAGATCGTAAAATTAGCGGAATCTTTCGGTGTTGAAGGGATTAGAGTCGAAGAGGAAGCCAAAATTCAACAAAGCATCGAAGAATCCTTGGACATTGTTGAACGTGAAGGACGCCCATTACTGCTTGATGTAAAAATGCCTTTGGGGTTACCCCAAAACGGACAAGCATCCAAACCTTTTCATCTTGGAAAATCTAAATAACCAAATGCCATAAAACTGGTACTAGCTTTATCTCGTTAAAACCAATATTGATGTACCTACGATACCGGCAGTAATCATAAATCCCATAATTGACAGCACTGTAAGAGCTATTTTGGGTCCGAGATTTACTATTTCCCTGATATCAACACCCATGCCGATTCCAACCATAGAAACCGAAAATATTATTTTTGTTGCATCGAAAACACTTTGTCCTATAGAATCACTAATTGTTCCCAAAGAACGCAGGATTGCTAATAAAATAAATCCTAAAACGAACCAGGGAAGAAACTGACGGATTTTAACTAAATTAAAGTCATTTCTTTTTGTGGCTGTAATTTCTGTTTTGCTCGAAGTTTTTTTTCTGTCGGCGTCGAATAAAAAACCTAACATTACCACCAAAGGCCCCAAAAACAATACTCTTGTTAATTTTACAGTGGTTGCCACTGAAGCCGAAAGTTCTCCTATCACTGAAGACGCTGCAACCACTTGCGACACCGCATAAACAGAAATTCCGGCGATTATCCCATAATCATAATTGTTGATACCTAACATGGGCACCAAAAATGGCAACAAAATAATTTGCCCGGCGCCTAAAATCGCCGAAAAACTGATTGCCGCAGCGATTTGAGATGGTTTAGCTTTTATAACTGGCGCTACAGCAATCACAGCTGAATTGCCACAAATCGAGTTCCCAACCCCTACCAAAGTTGCTGTTTTTTTGTCCAACCCCAACACTTTATGCCCTATAAAATAAGCGATTAACATACCACCAAAAACTGCAATTAATATCAAGATAAATAACCAAATTCCCGATACGAATACTTTTTGGAACGATATGGTAGCTCCCATCAACATTACAGCAAATTCTAAAAGTCCCTTACCAGACCAATTACTACCAATCGAAAACACCTGTAGTTTTTTGAAAAATGTCCGGACAACAATCCCTATTATCAGTGAGGTAATTAACGGGTCTAATAGTTGTAATCCTAAAAAGTTATATCCGAAATTAACGGCAAGTCCAATGATTGAACAGAAAAAGATCCCTGGCCCATAATTCTTTGTTATTTCAAGTATTTTCATGAATAGATGTTATCAATAAATTACTTTCTCGACTGTAACAATATAAAAAGATTAACTCATCATATACACTATAGTATGATCGAAAAATCGGAGTATTACGTTGAAAGAAATAAAAATAACACGGATAAATCATGTCGGTATCCCTATTACAAATAGGCAAAAATCCCTTCCATTCTACCGAGACATATTGGGGTTAAGGATAATTCCTTCCCAAGTTGACAGCCCGAACGTAATATGGACTCAATTGGCCGATGGAGCCATGGTTCACCCCATTGAAACTGACAACCCAACTGGCGGGGCATCACACGTAGCTTTTCAAGTAGAGGATTTCGACAAAACGCTAAAAAAACTTGAAGAACTAGGAATAACTATAAAGGAAGGACCTGGCGAACGTTTTGATGGTCAACGTTTCCTTTTTATCCTGGATCCTGATGGAAACAGAATTGAAATCACAACTGGAAATAATTTGAAAAAAAATAACAGGACTACCGATGAATGGGGTTACACTTCAAATGACTAATTTTTGTTCTTCACGCGATTTCTTTTATTTTATTAGAAATTCGTCCCAGTACAGAATTATATGAATCAGTAAAGGCTTGGATGCCTTGTTCCAATAATTCATCAGCGGTTTTTTCAATTGATAGTCCACGCTTTGTCAATTCATCCAAATAATCACTTTCCAACTCTATGTTGGTTAGTTTATCGGCAGTTGTAGCATTATGAAGAAGGGAAAAAAACGTGTTTTCAGGAACTGTATTAACAGTGTAAGGACCCATTAATTGATCAACATACATTGTTTCCGGATAACTAGGATTTTTTACACTGGTTGAAGCCCAAAGAGGACGTTGAAACTGAGCTCCTTTTTTGCTCAGTACGTTAAAATTCCCACCGGGGCTCACATCAAAAAGTTCCGTGAATAATTTGTACGCGTTCCTAGCATTTGTGACGCCTGCTTTTCCTTTTAAACTGGTTTCCGTCAATTTTGAATCAATGGCAGTATCAATCCTACTTACGAAAAATGAGGCAACTGATGCAATTTTTGATATTGATGTACCTCCAGAATTCAGATAATCCTGCAGCCCTTCCAAATATGCGTTCGCGGAACGTCTATAAGCTTCTACTGAAAAAAGCAGGGTTACATTAACGTTTATGCCCAGTCCTATCAAAGTCCTTATAGCGTTAGCACCCTCTCCGGTACCTGGTACTTTGATCATAATGTTAGGTCGATCAATAGATGCCCAAATTCTCTTGGCTTCAGTAATTGTACCCTCTGAATTATTTGCTAATTTTGGAGAAACTTCGATGCTTACATAACCATCTAAGAACTGAGTCTTTTTATAGATATCAAACAGTAAATCGGCAACTGCTCTAACATCTGATACAGCTATTGATTCAAATATTTCTGATACATTTCGTCCAGCATCAAAACTGTTTTTTATTTCATCGTCATAAAGGTCAGATTCAGCAACAGCTTTATCGAAAATAGTTGGATTAGATGTAAGGCCTGATACACCTTTTTCTATCATTTCGACCAAATACCCCGACTGCAACATGGTTCTAGATATTGAATCAAGCCATATTGATTGACCTATTTTATTTATTTCATGAATTTTTGACATTTTCAAGAAAACACTTGTATCCGAATACTATGACAAAATAAACGACTTCGTCACCGACACGGCTTCAGTGAAACCCATCGTACAAAAAAATACCTTACAAATTTGATGATTTTACTAATATTACCGCACACCTATCTTACCAGTTATTATTTTGTTGGTGAGTTTCTCAAGACTCTGAGCGGGACATAGAGTAATATCATAAAAGAATTTTTCCTATAATTTTTATTGAGATAAATTAATTTGAGAATTGCATGAATTTCCACCTATATTTAAAAACACTACGGGATTATAGAAAATCTACATTTTGGTTTTTTGTCGGAACGATATTGCTCGGATTGTACACAACAGGTTTTTATCCAACTATTAGAGATTCTTCTAATATGATCGCCCTATTGGAAGACTTCCCCGAATGGACCCAATCCATCATAGGTGACGCATCAAGTTACGCCACGGCCGAAGGATTTCTTAATTTGGAAGTTTTCGAAATAATGGCTCCATTAATAGTCGCTGTTTATGTTATTACCAAAGGAGCCGATTCTATAGCCCGTGAAGAGGAATCACACACCCTTGATCAGTTGCTAGCGTTACCGGTTTCCAGATTGTCCGTGATGACGCAAAAAACACTAGCTATTTTAACGGGAACTTTATTTTTATGTGTTGGGATATGGTTGGGTATAACAGCTGGATCTATAATGATGGGATTTAACGTATCTCAGGGAAATCTAGGATTAGCTATAATGAGCCTTTTTGTTTTTGGGTTAGCAACAGCTTCAATGTCAATTTGCCTAAGTTCTTCTACCGGAAAACGCAGCTTAGCCGCTGGAGTTACCGGGGGTGTAGCAATAGGATCTTTTTTGGCAAATAATTTCGGAAAAGCCATAGAAACTCTGGAACCTGTAAGGTTGATGTCTATTTTTTATTACTACAATGATAACGGCGTAATGGTGAATGGAATAAACCCATTACATTTCGTAATTATGTTAATTTCTATACTTGTTTTACTAATCTTTGGCTTTATTATTTTCAACCGAAGGGATCTAAAAAACTGATATGAAAATCTTCTTATCATTTTTTTTTATCATTCTTATCGCATGTAACGGTGAAAACGAACTAAAAGAAAAAGAAAATCCTATAGCAGAGACAATGGTGAACTCATCACATTTAATTACAAGAAATACCGAAACGTTTACTACGGATTCTTTTATAAAAGCCGGTTGGAAAAAATCAAAACAATATGATACAGAAACAGTACCTAATGCGACTGAAATTTGGTATGGATTCTACAATCGAAAAGATATAGAAATTAGATTCTATGATAACCATCAGGAAGCAATAGAATTTGGTATTCCGGCTGCGGAAGCCTCGATAGAAGGGGCTGTTAAGCGATCCAAAGGAGGAAAATTACTTGATTTCAGTGGAGGGTCATTTTCAGGATATGCAGATTACCTAATCGCCGGAAACGCTATTTTATTATGTGAAATGGATCTTTCCGCATGTGAATTGCTGATGGAAAACGTAGACTAGGTGAGTAAAAATATCCCAACACTTTAATTTTCAACAATGATTCCCACGCTTTTTTTATGCGCGCAGATAAAAAATTACTAATAAAAACGCTAAAAGTTCAAGGTACTTCATGTGAAGTAATTAAAGTTTTCAGAGACTTGCCCAGAGAACGTTTTCTTTCGCCAGACTATAACGATTTAGCCTACGCAGATCGAGCCTTACCTATAGAATCTGGACAAACAATATCCCAACCATCTCTTGTAGGTTTAATCACTGACCTAATAGTTGCAATAAAGCCAAAATGTGTTCTAGAAGTGGGTACCGGTTCTGGTTACCAAGCTGCAATACTTGGCAAATTATCCGTAAACGTTGTAAGTGTTGAATTGCATCCAAATCTTGCTGAAAGTGCTCGCGAAAGACTCAAATCATTGAATATTTGTAACGTATCAGTTTTCGATGCAGAGGAAACCATTGGTTGGAAACAGCATGCCCCTTACGATGGGATAGTAGTAAGTGCTGCCGCCCCGTCGATTCCAAAAAGTTTAATTCAGCAACTAAAAAACGGTGGTAGGATGGTTATTCCGTTGGGAGATAAGTTTTCGCAACAACTCACACTTGTAAAAAAACATGAAAATAAAATAACTACTGAGAAAGTAAATGAGGTCCGTTTTGTCCCTCTGATTGGAAAGGGGGTTTGGGATACATGAACCAGAAAAATATGGATTAGTTCGTTAAAAATTTTCGTTATGGGACGTAAAAACAAGTTCATGCATTTTAAACCACGGCAAAAAAAACGTTTATTTATTGGAATCCCGATTACTGATGAATTAAAAAATAAATTAGAAAACGGTATCCAACAAAATATTTCTTTACCATTCTACCGCTGGGTTCCAAAAGAAAATTACCATGTGACCACGTTGTTTTTAGGTTCAGTAAATGAAAAGGAAATTGACCAAATCAGAGAAACAATTCAGGAAATCTGTCTGGCAACAAAGCCGTTTACACTACAGTTTGATTCATTCACTTCCGCCCCTAAAAGATCTCCGTATATGATTTGGGCAAAATTTAGTAGGCATAAAACTTTTGACCATGTTGTCCTTAAATTAACAAAAGCGTTGACACCTTTAAAAAAATACAAACCCAACCCTATTCCCCATATCACATTATGTAGGTTAAGAAAGTTTAAGCCTTTAAGTGACTTCAATGATTCACAACTTATAAGTCAGTATATCCTCGTAAACAAACTCATACTTTGGGAATCCATAATAAACGAAAAAGGACCGACATACATTGAGGTAGACCGATTCCAATTGAGCACTAATAAAAATTAGTTTTTAACTAATTCTGGATTGTGATCATAACTCTATCACTGTATTCTCTTCTATTTCTGCGTTATTTAATACCGCTCCTAATCCTGGCATAGTTGGAGCCTCTATATACCCTTCCTTATTTGGTTTAATAGGATTAGTTATTCCAAATGTTGCTCCATCAGGATAAGGTAATTCAATATACCTGCAATTTTTTATTGAAAGACCCACATGTAAATTTGCTATATCCATAAGTGAGAGTACTGTCATGTGTAATTCACAATTCATACCAAAAGATTCCGCTAAATGAGCAGTTTTTAAAGTTCCGGTAATACCACCAGTCCAAGAAACATCTGCTCTCATTACGTCACATGCATTTGTTTTCAGATAAACGACCTTAGAAAAAAAATCCGAATCCCACTCTCCAGCAACAATAGGTATATCTAGTTTGGACGTGAGCATTTGCAGGCCATGAATATCATGATCAAAAAGTGGTTCCTCGAACCAAAGAAAATCCAACGATTCTAGTGCCCGCCCAACCTTTAGCGCGTCGGAATGATCATAAGCCCCTCCAACAGGATCAATCATTAATTCCATATNTTTTCCCACTGATTGTCTTACTGCCCGACAACATTCAATATCTAAATCCGGTTCTCCGGGAGGATGTAGTTTAAACGCTGTAAATCCCTCTGATTTGGCTTTATTGGCAAGTTCTACATACTCTTCTGGAGACGATAAAAATGGTGAGCTCGCATAGGCTCTAATTTTATTTCTGTAAGCTCCAATAAATTTGTATAAAGGTTTATTTGCCGCTTTNGCGGCAAGGTCCCACAATGCAACATCTACNGGACCATATGAATTGAANGAAGCTAATCCACCCAACCTGTCTACTTTATGGGCAGTCTGCCATAATTGTTCTCTNAAATCGACGTCCACCCCTATAATTTCGGGTCTAAAAACTTCCGCTATCGTATAACCCAATCTCATCCCTCCTTTTGTACCCCAGCCAAATCCATGGCCTTCAAGACCGGTTTCTGAAACCGCTGTNACAACTACAATCTGAGTAGTGATTTTTTTATTTTTTTGANTATCATCAAACTCCTGCTGTAATAAATCGTTACTATTATTTGGTTTTACTGGTGATTTATCNAGTGACCCTGGGGCAGGAACGTCCACCACCCTAATTTTCAGATCTTTTATTTTCATCTAGTGTGATCTCAATTATGATTGATNNATAAACCCNANATCAGTTATNGAACCCTCTGATAATGCCTCTAATATATGCGANCTGTCCCAAATGTTGACTTTCCTCAACCAATAAATGTCCNATGATCCANGTCCCGNTCTTACCATTTTCAGTGTAGACTTTTTCCAATTGATTCTGNTCCATTTGTTGAACANACTCNAGAGTGCTTTTTCGTACCTCAANNAAATATTCTTTNAGTTCTCCNATTTTAANAGTGGGAATCGATCTGACCTCNTCGGGCNANTNCNTNGCTCCNTGGTCNGTGGTTTTCATTCCAAATTGTTTNTACCAGCCATTAGTTANCCAAATTTCCTCTTCNGANTTCAGNCGTTTGTTAACCCATGTGTCTTCNACCCTNATCATGTGCCAAACGTTCCATTGAATATCATTNGAACCAAGAGAGGGTTGCCANCTAAGTTCNTCTGTCGTCAATCCGTCGATTTTTTCCCAAAGATCGCTTGAGTATTCTTCTAATGCGGAAAAAACAACCTTTTTAAAGTCTGACATGTTATAACCCTCCATTAATATGATTTATACATTTGCAAAGTATTTGGACTTTACACCAATTACCTATAATGGGTTTTCCCATGCCACAGATCTGGGTTTTTACCGATGATGTTTTTAATTTCCTCGGTAATACTGGAAAAAGCCTCTGCCANTTNAGTNTCCGGAATATANCTAAAAGCCGGTACATTAATTTTAACCTCGTCCGCCGTCCTGGCTCCCACTAATATTGACAATATGCCTTCTCGTGTTTTCAGCCATCCCAAAGACAATACAGCCATGGAGACATCATATCTATCGGATAACGTACGTATTTTATTTATCGTAGTGAATAGAATTTCTTCACATCCCGATTCATTGTGCANGCATAGTGGCGATCTATCTTTCGAAAATAACCTGCTCCTTGAAATTCCATCGGGGACTTCATCAGGATTATTGTATCTTCCAGTAAGGATACCTTGGGCCAACGGTGTATAAACAATAATTCCTGAATTTTTTGTTATACNCAAATCTTGAATCTCAAATTCTATAGATCTCCAAACGCCGTTATATGGTAATTGATTTGAAACAACGTGGGTTAGTTTTGTTACTTCATTAAAATCCTTTACNCCAAAATTGCTGACCCCAATTGAANGTATCTTCCCCTCTTCATATAACTTATTTAATTCTCCGACGCTGTCATTCATGTTTATACCTGAGTCAAATTTGGCATCACCTGTTCTTGGCCAATGAATTTGGTAAAGGTCGATGTAGTCTGTCTGTAAATTTTTTAAACTATTTTCACAAGATNCCCTCAAATCTTTGGGTTTCAGTTGGGCAGGTGGCACCTTGGTGGCGATAACACTTGCAAGCCGTTTAGTTTTAAGCGCCTTTCCGAGAACTTGTTCAGATCTTCCGTCTCCATATCCTGGTGCGGTGTCAAAAAAGTTAATCCCTTGATTTATTGACTCGTCAACCGCTGCTATTGAATCGGAATCTTCTTGAAATCCCCATTCTTTACCACCAGCAAAAGGCCAGCAGCCCAAAGCAAATTCCGAAATTTTTATATCTGTATTGGCTAAAGTTTTATAATTCATAATATCTGCCTACTAGATGATCTGTTTTGTAGTGATTGTAATGTAATTCCCAAGTTCGTCAAGATTCTACGACGTTGTCTAAAAAAAAGAAACCAACCGTAAATATCGCTACCTGTAAAAAATTACCTTTTTAACTTACGTAGGATTGTGATTTAAGGGTAAAACAATAGCAATGAAGAAACAATTAATTTTTGCTATATTGAGATGATCGATATTTCTTATTTAAACCCTTTTTATTAGGCGATATACAATTGCACGATTCTCCATTAGTTCACGTAGCTCAACTATTGCTTATATTGAGCGTTATATTTGTTGCGGCTAAAATAGGTGGAGAGATTGCTAGGAGATATCTTCATATTCCTCCGGTACTCGGAGAATTGTTAGCAGGAATATTAATATCTCCCTACGCATTTGGTGGTGTTGAATTATTTGGCGTCGGTCCCCTTATACAAACCCATAATAATCTACCTGTTGCGGAAGAACTTTTTTTCTTTGGTCAAATGGCAGTCGTATTGTTGCTGTTCGAGATTGGACTAGAAACAAACAGAAAACAGTTTATATCTAACATTAAACCAGCAACCTTCGTTGCCGCAGGTGGAGTATTACTTCCATTTATATTTGGTTTTGGCACGACAGTTCTTTTAGGTTTTGCAAGTATTGAATCAATGGAAGCAATGATTCCAGCCCTTTTCGTTGGCACTATTATGACTGCCACATCAATTAGTATAACGGCACGAGTTTTGTCAGATTTGGGGAGATTGAATTCTCGTGAAGGAGTGACCATTTTAGGGGGAGCCGTAATTGATGATGTCTTGGGAATTATGATATTAGCAATAGTTGTAGGAATTTCTCAAGAAGGTTCTATTACAGCTATGACGGTAACAATGATTGTTCTTAAGGCGTTAGGCTTTTGGTTAGGGCTAACTGTTATAGGTTCCTTCATTTCGACAAAACTATCTAAATTGGCATTGTGGTTTAAAGCGCCTGGGTCGCCACTCGTGATAGCAATCGTTTATGGGTTGGTAGCTGCAGCCATAGCCGAAGTATATTTCGGATTGGCTATGATAATTGGTTCTTACACTATGGGGCTAGTGCTTTCGGATACTCATCTCAGACATAAAATCGAAAAATCTATCATAACAATAAACAAAATTTTTGTTCCTGCGTTTTTTGTGATTGTGGGAATGCAGTTGGATTTAAGTTCATTTACAGGGACCGGCGACAAGTCCATGTTTTCTCTAGTGCTTTTCGCAATAGTTTTGACTGTGCTCGCCATTTTTAGCAAAATGGTAGGATCAGGTCTACCTGCACTGTTGTTTGGATTTAAAAAGAAGGAGTCGTTAAGAATTGGTCTAGGAATGGTACCAAGAGGGGAAGTTGCACTCATTATCGGTGGTATAGCAATTACTTCAGGAGTGATTGGAAGTGGAATTTTTGGAGTTTCCATTGTTATGGTCATTGTCACAACTATCCTGGCCCCAATCCTTTTGAATCTAACATACAAGGATTAACATTCAAGTCATCAGTACGAGTATCCAGGGCTCATCTTTTGATCTCCCACTACAGTTGGAACAGGTGTAGGAGAACCTTCCTCGTAAACAGTCACAAAACCATCCATATTAGAATGTATCGTACAAATATACCCAAAGGTACCAAGTTCTGAAAAATTAAACTCGAACTTTTTCCCACTACTAAATCTTCCTGAGTCAAATACTCCCCTTTCGGACGTAACTGTATGGTCAAATGGATCAAGATTTTCCCATATTACTGTGGTACCTTTCACTACGGAAATATCTCTTTCGAAAAACATAACCTGCGATATCAATGTTTGTTTGATTGCCCCAACCACAACAGCAGTGGGAGTTGGAGTGGGAGTTGGAGTGGGAGTTGGAGTGGGAGTGGGAGTAGGGGTGGAGGTAGGATTATATGTTGGTTCAAGCGTTGGAACCGAAGTTGGTTCCGGAGTCGGACTAGAGGTTGGTTCAGGGGTTGGAACCGAGGTTGGTTCAGGGGTTGGAACCGAGGTTGGTTTCNGAGTCGGACTGGAAGTTGGTTCAGGGGTAGGAACCGAGGTTGGTTTCGGAGTCGGACTGGAAGTTGGTTCAGGGGTAGGAACCGAGGTTGGTTCCGGAGTCGGACTAGAGGTTGGGTCGGGCGTTGGAACCGAGGTTGGTTTCGGAGTCGGACTAGAGGTTGGTTCAGACGTTGGAACCGAGGTTGGAGTACCAATTCGGTCTTGCGAAATATCTACCTGAATCATCTCTGAACGATTACAGCCAAATATGATTATTAAACCCACTAGACTGACCATTGAAGTACATAAAAACTTCATAATAAAGCCATTATATAAAACTAAAAATCTGCCATTCAATTATTGACCCATAGTTCATTCTGAAATATGTCACTTGGTAATTTGACTTAAGATCTGAATCATGTATGATTCGTAGCACTCAACCTTACACTCGCAAATACAATAAACTACTCGTTTTTAAAGAGGTTTGAAATCAACATAACAATTGGCGGACAAGTTTGTTCTGGTGGTATTGAAATAGGGCAAAGAGTTTCCTCCGAAATAAATAAGCCCAATTTTAGTAGAATTATGTTACGAAAGTTGGCACGAAAATTGGGAACCGACGTACACGGCGTAGTACGGAAGGAACGCTCGTTTTCAAGTTTTGGGGTTCGAATTGCCAATAAACTAGAAAGTTTGGTATCAGAAGGCTCGCTCTATGGATTCCACAATGACTCTGGGATGTTTTGGAATATTCCAGAACTTCGGGAAGCGTCTGTAAAAAAATTACCCGGACAAATAAGTGACGCGGAATACATTGAAGCATTTTTTAGTATTGGCAATGAACAAACTAGTTCGGAAGGGTCAGTGATAATTAAGAGGGGTGGTTGCCTTAATATGAAAAATCAATCAAACGTATTTCACGTTGGAGTTTTTGCTCCACGTGAAAAACGAATAATTAAAATGGCTTCCCGATTGAATGTAGGCGTTGGTGAAGCAAAAGCACTTCTGGAAAAATTTGACGCTGAACGAAGGGCGTGGTTTAGAAAAATCGCTGATACGGAACCGGAAGATCAAAACTTATATGACTTAGTAATTGAATCCGATAACATTTTTAACGAGGACAAATACGTTCGAAAAATAATTACGGCAATAGCTCAATAAAAAGTCGAATTGTTAATTAATATCAAATGGCCACTAATAACAATAATATGCAAGTAATCTATTTGGTCAACTTCCACAAAGAAGAATCATATTCGTCTGTTATCAGATAAATGTCCCCGTTGACATCAATATCCACATCTCTTATCCTCCCAATTTTGCCACTCGTTATTATAGTTTCATTAATTATTTTGTCATTTTCAAAATCCAATCTTAAGAGCATCTTATATTTCAAGGAAGTTACAAGCAAATCCTCGTCCCAATCTCTAAACGTTTTGCCTTTGTAGAACACAATATCACTCGGAGCTATAGAGGGGACCCAAGTGATAAGTGGTTTATTAAACCTCGAATCAAAAGGATTACCCTCTCCTATTTTCGTTCCCAAATAATTAACACCTCCCCAACCGATTACTTTCCATCCAAAATTTCCGGAAAATTCTATTTGACCTATAAAATCTCCTCCCTTGGCGCCATGGTTTGAAATGTATATTTCATCATTGGTTGGAGACAAAGCCATACCTTGTGGATTCCTAACCCCAATTTGATATATTTCAGGTAACCAATCACTTTTTCCGTTGAATTTTGGGTTACTGTTAGGAATAGAACCGTTTAGATTGATCCTTATTATGCTTCCAGGATGTTGAGTCGGATCTTGCGCAATCATTCCCTGTCCGCGTTCTCCGATTGTGGCATAAAGCATGTCGCCTCTAATTACCAGCCTACAACCAAAATGTTTACCACTTTTAATTGCAGGAATAGCACTGAACAGCAACTCTAGTCCCACCACTTCGTCATTTATCAATTTCCCTCTAGATATCGAAGTGGTCGTTTTGCCGGACCCTTTATCCTGAGCATAAGAAAAATACAAGTATCCCTCGTGGTATAAGATATCAAGCAAACCACCTTGCCCCTCTTCGATTGAATCAATATTGTGGAGTACTTCAAAAGATCGACCGGAAGGCAGATTGACTCTGATTATCCTTCCGCCTTTTTCGGTAATTAAAACGTTTTCTTCATTGGTGAATGTTAATCCCCAGGGTTTATTGAGGCCATCCACAATTTTTAATAATTTAAATTCTTGTTCTTCTAGTTCATATTCGGCATAATTCTTAATATTATTTGTGTCATCGACACTGCCATATGAATCTCGTTCACAAGAATAAAAAAATAAAGAAACGAATACCAAATATACGAATACTAGATTCATTTTCAGTGTCGAATTTTTTGACATCATTTGACTAGAACCGTTTTCACGTAGCCTCGTTTGGAGTATTTGGGTTAATTTATTGAGTCTTTATTGATGACTTTTAACCCTCAGCTGCAGGTCCAAATAAATCCGTTTCTGGATTATCCAAAGCATATTTTGCTTGTCGTAACCCAAATGTTTCCTGCAATTGGACCGTAAGGCCTCCATCAATTACTAACGTGTGTCCCGTAATAAAAGAAGCTTCTTCGGAGCACAAGAAGCTTACCCCATTAGCTATATCATCAGGGACCCCTGTTCTACGAACGGGATATTGGTCTTCAAAAAATTTATGCCCTGTAGGGTTTTTATCCCAAAGGGCTTTTAATCCCTCTCCAACTATGTGCCCAGGGGCAATCGCGTTAACTCTGATTCCGTCAGGTCCATATTCAGTAGCCATTTGTCGGGTCATACCAACCACTGCAGCCTTACCGGCTTCATAAACAAGTATTCCAGGCTCCTGCAAAATTGAATGGACCGATGCCATATTTACAATGCTCCCACCACCATTTTTTTTCATGATCGGTACTACATGTTTTGCACCAAGGTAAATGGCTTTTGCTAATATGGAAATGCCATAATCCCAATCTTCCTCTTTTACCGACACAGCGTCTCCACGTATTCTAGTTACTCCTGAAATGACCCCAAAAGCATTTTGGACAATAAAATCCACTCCATTGAAGTTTCTGTAGGTGAAATCAACCATCCCCTCTATATCATCAGAAACAGACATATCGGCTTTAATAAACACTGCTTCCCCACCAATTGAATTTATTTTTTGGACATTATTATTTGCCGCATCTTCATCAATATCTGCTATTACTACCGTAGCTCCGTTTTTTGCGAGATTTCTTGCTGTAGCTCCTCCAATCCCCAGTGCTCCTCCAGTTACTATCGCTATCTTTCCTGTAAATTTACCCATGGGTTGAATTCCTTATTACACTTTTATATGTCTGCAAAATGTTAACGTTGTTTTGAAAATAATGGGTTGTCGCCGTAGTTATTGATGCTTTCGTCGCCTTTTTTACATTGCCAAACCAAGAGAACAATATATCCAAAAAATGGTATGAAGGCTAACAATGTCCAACCGCTTTTTCCAATGTCATGAAGCCTGCGAACTGCTACCGCAATACTCGGAACAAGAGTCGCCAACCCAAATATTATATTTAGAATTCCAATTTCACTACTTAAAACCGCAAAATCTATTACTGAAGTAATTATGCTCCCCAAAAAGTAAAACAGGGTCCAATACCAGAATTCTGATCTAGACGCTCTTGACCTGAAGTTTGTGTAATTTTCAAAACCTGACTGTATGGCTTGGGTGAATCCCATTATTAACTCCCTTTATCCCAAATAAAAACACTATTACGGTTTATTTTATTCCTCCGAGATAATTTTTGGTCCTATAAAAATAATTACTAAAAAACCTATGCTTCCCAAAAGTGAAGTCCAGATTACGCTGAGGGACTAGGTCTTTGAAAGATCTTGGTTAAGTTTTTCACTTATGCCTTTTATTTTTCGTTGAAACTCGGTTTCTGTTAATTTTTTTATAGTTTTCATTTGCGGGGTTTTAGAAACTAATTCCTCCCTCAGTGGTTTTTCAGTAGTTTGAGGTGCCTGAACGTCGGTTGCGTTGCTCGATTGTAATGCGGACCGCGTAGTTTTTACTTCACCAGATAAATATTCATGTAACAATTTTCTCCAACCGCCCTTGGACCTTAACGTTTTTTCTTCCATAAGGAATTCTCCTTGGAAGCTTGTTGCTTTATCATCATCTGAATGTTCAGGTCTATCGATGGTTACCAGATCCCTCTGAGTCTTACTCCAATAGGCAAAATATACTGGAATCCTTAGTTGGGAGAAGATAATCGCAAGTGGCCCATTAATATCCTCTTTCAAAGATAATATTTTATTTATTTTTTCTGATTCCCAAGTGGAATCATCGTATGTTGGCATCACGGCTCCCAGAACTGGAATTGATACCTTTTTATTAATCCAAGCGGTTTTATAAATAATTCCACCATCCTCCCATGGAGAATAATCCATTAAATCGTCCAGATCTTGGGTGTTTTCACTACCAATTCGTTGCCTACTGTAATACTCATGAACGATAACCCACTGAGCGTACAAATCCACCACTTTTCCT
>PCAX01000016.1 GCA_002730795.1 Chloroflexota bacterium | reverse complement strand
ACCAGTCAAAGCATGTACTAAACTAGATTTTCCATGGTCGACATGACCCGCGGTACCGATCACGTATTCGACTGAAAGAGGAATGGAACTTGTCATATACATTTCTTAAACAACGAATTTAGAAATCACCTCGTTGGCCAACAATTGTCCTCTTCTAGTAAGTTTTAAACAGCGGTCATTTTTGGTAATTAAACCTGATTCAACCAATTCTCGTATCTCTTTTTCAAACACTGTAAACATGCTCGTTCCCAACCTTTTACGAAATTGGTTATCCGAAATACCTTCGTTTAAACGTAATCCTAACATCATAGTTTCTAAAACTGCTATGGGTACTGTTTGAGGCTCCAATTCAAAAATTGCCTCACTATGGAAAATGTCACTACCATTTGGTTTTGTTTTTTTTATGGCCTTTACGTATCCTTTTGGAGATTTTATATTTGTGAAACGTACACCATTCACATATGAACTTGCACCTGGGCCGCATCCTATATAACTTTTGTTTTCCCAATACAAAAGGTTATGTTTGCATTGTTTCCCCTCGAGCGACCAATTAGATATCTCATATTGTTTATAATTTGTGTTTTTTAAAAGTTTGCACACTGTTTCGTACATATCTGCCATACTTTCGTCACCCGGAGTACTGATCTTACCAGTAAGTACACTTGCTTCTAAAGGCGTACCCTTTTCAAGTTGTAATCCATATATTGACAAGTGACTAACATTTGTTTCTAATGCGAGTTTTATGGTTTTGGCCCAGTCGGATAATTCTTGATTAGGTAATCCAAACATAAGATCGATATTTATATTGTCAACACCTGAATTTTTTGAGCATTCAATTGCTTTAAGTGCATCTTCTCCTGTGTGACGTCGATCAATAGATTGTAGGATTGTTTCATCAAAACTTTGGACACCTAAAGATAATCTATTTAGCCCTAACGATACCCACTGATCTAATCTAGATGGCGTGATGTCATCGGGGTTGCATTCCATGGTGATTTCAACGTCGTTATCCAAGTTGAATTTGCTATTAATAGTCTCAAAAATAAGTGTTTTTTGTTTATCTGGTAGATAGGATGGAGTTCCACCTCCTAGAAATACAGTATTGATTTTTGGTCGTTGGAGTACTTCACCCCAATAGTTAAGTTCGCTAACTAATGCATTCGTAATACTTGTAAATTGATTTTCTATACCGGCGTATGTATTAAAGTCGCAATAATTACATTTTGAAAAACAAAATGGTATATGAACGTAAAGCCCTAAACCATCAGAAATTTCTGGGGTTTTGATTTGGACTGTTGAAAAATCAGGCATCACCTATTGTGTTAATTGTTATCAAACACCTTGACCTGGGGTCCAAAGTCCAGAGTCTTTCTGTTCTGAAGATTGTTTGGTTTCAGATTTTTGGTCTGCTTCCTGATTTGAACTGTTCAAAGTTTTGTTATTTTCATTGATCCATCTCGAAATCTCATCAAGTTCTGGAGGAGATATAAAAAATTTTTCAAAATCACTTGGTAGTGTATTTTGGGTATTTGACCCTAGTAACAATAAAGCTTCATTTTCTAAAACAACTTCATCAACTATTTTTTGCTGGTAATTCAGTCTTTGTTCAGCAATTTCTTGATATTTGGTTACCATCATGTCTGAAACAGATTTACTTATCAAACCTATTTGTAAACACCGACCAAAATCTATCATCTGTTCAAAAAGTTCCTGATCTTCATACGATTCTAGGACCGCCCCAGATGAAGTACGCGATCGTATTATTCTTAAGGCGCTCGGAGTAGATTGTTTCAACATTAGTTCCGCGTCGGCTCCTCGCCCAATAACGCCCTCAACTAATATTCTTTTTACTGTTCCAGCCTTAGATTCAAGCTGTGAAATTTGATCGTCAACTGCCTGCCAATAACGTCCAATTTTTTCAGTATATTCTTTTGGTGCGGACTGCACATCTGGCAGTATGGTGACTAAATATGCCTTGCGTTTAGTCATAATATTTCCGAATTCCGCTTTGTTTATTTTTCCTATTTCCTCTGGAGCCATATGTTTTTCCTTTTTTATATGGAGAAAAGGTAGTTTACGATATCACCATCTTTAACCAAATAATCTTTTCCTTCTTTTCTTAGTAGACCTTTTTCTCTGATTTTCGCCATTGAACGTTCACAAATAAAATCCTCATACGAAACTACTTCCGCCCTTATAAATCCTTTGGCAATATCTGAATGAACAACTCGTGCGGCCTCTTGAGCTGGGGTGCCGTTACTCACAGTCCAAGCTCTAACTTCATCACTCCCAACGGTTATGAACGAAACCAGTCCTAAAACAGAATAAGTGAGTTTTATTACATTTTCAAGCCCAGATGTTTTCATGTTTAAATCGGTTCGTAATTCTTTGGCGTCTCCGAATGATAATTTTGATAATTCTTCTTCCAAAAGGGCACACATAACCATGCTGCCACTTAATTCACTGTCAATAACGGAGGATACCTCTTTTTGGATTTCTTCAGTCTGATCCAGATCTTTTTCGTCAATATTTACTATGGTTAACAATGGCAGGCGACTAACAAGGAAAGTATCAGAAATAGCTTCTGATTCTTGAGGGGATAAATGTCTATCCCGTAAAGCTATACCTTTTTCAAGATCTTCTTGAATAATTTTTAAATTCTCTATTTTTTTTAGTGACAAGGTTCGTTCGGCTGATCGCATACCCTTAATAAGTTTATTGATACGGTCTATTCTTCGATCTAAAAGGCTGATATCAAAAAACATTATGTCAAAGTTAATTTTTTCTATATCTCTGATAAAATTCACTGTTCCCGAAAGATGTGGTACGGATTCATTGTTAAAGCCGCGTACAACGGATATTATGGCGTCCATTTTTTGCAGATATTCCACACTTTTTCCATGGAATATTTCTCCGCTTAGTTGTGAGGGTATCTCAGAAAAATTTAGTTCAGCTTGTATAGTTTTCTTAGGTTTGTATATTTCCGACAACTCTTCCAATCTACGGTCGGGGACATGAGCTATGCCTAATTTTGGAGATTTTTGTATGTTAGACCCACCGGTTGGTGTGTTGTTCCCGGTTAAAGCATTGCAAATTGTAGTTTTCCCAGCNGATGGGAGCCCAATTATTCCAGTTTGCATGGATTTATACTTTGAAAACGCTTGTAATCATTTACTTTGACAGNNCCAGGTTCTATATTGTTTAAAACTTTTTACGAATTGTAGATNGAACTAATTCCGTTTTTTATGCCNCNNGGTTAATTCTACACGCTTGTAATTAACCTTANTCGATTAAAGTTATAACTTAAGGCGTGACATGATAAAACTNTTCCATGGAAATAANGAATTTGATTTGCATGAAGACATTAAGGTAATAAAAACTGATTTGTTTTCNGCGGANCTNTCAGATCCNAATACAACANTTTTNCAAGCNCCTGATATTAANNTCCCNCANNTGGAATCGATTGTTTCNACGGTACCATTTATGGCGGACTATCGATTCGTCATGGTAGAGGGATTGTTATCAAGTGTTGAAGCCCGAAAAGGGGGCTCATCAACTGCTCTTTTGGAGTTGGAAAANGTCNTAAAANCNTGTCCTCCTACGACNTATTTAATNTTTNCNGAAAANATTAAATTAAGATCTACTGGAAAGATGNTTAAATTNNTNCANCAGTTTGCTGAAATAAAAGANTTTGAATTNCCCANAGGTCGAGNANTAAATGGATGGATTAAAANTAGGCTTGTTAAACTGAATGGNAAAGCCANTGAAAAAGCAATTTCAAAACTTGGGTTTATATTAGGGAATGATCTAAGATTGATTGATCANGAATTAAAAAAGTTAATACTATTTAGCNATAATAANNTGATCGAANTCAGCGATNTNAATACACTTGTGACGGAGGCAAGAGAAGGNAATATATTTACCGCTATTGANGCTATNTTTGAAAAAAAATCNGCNTCNGCACTNAGACAATTAATAAAATTNTTGGACCAAGGGTCTACGGTTGGTTCAATAATTTCAATGCTTTCGAGGCAAACAAGNCTTATGATCCTAACGATAGATATATCAAAAATTGAAANTGACCCTTGGGAAATAGGTAAAAGAATAGGNGTAAGTAACAGATTTGCCTTAAACAAAATCATAAATCAATCTAGACATTACAATTCAGAATTCCTNTACCAANTCCATAGGAAACTTCTTGATACTGATGTGGCCATAAAACGTGGGATTATNGATGAGAATGTAGCAATCGAAATTTTAGTTTCTGATCTTTCTGGNTAACGAATGTGTGGACNAGAATTTGGATATNATCAATANTTTTGTGTTTNTACGTGTCTTTANTTAATTGNTCTTCNATNGTTTCGCNAGANACAAAAANNAANNTAGAANNTTCTATTGAAGNANATGATTCTGNTGAGNTCTTGGGNGAGGATCAAGGTAAAACCGTTATTGNGACTGTNGTTCCANCTATTGAAANAGAAGAACCATCNACGGAAAGTGTAACTTTTTATATANGAGGNCATAATTATTTAACTAGGAANGAGCCTGTTGAAGCTGAACGTTCCTTCAATACAGTAATAGAAATCGAACCTGAATTTGCTNGAGGCTGGGANGGCAGAGGAGAAAGTTTTCTNTTACAAAAAAGATATAAAGAAGCAATTAAAGATTTTGATAGAGCTCTCACCCTTAAACCNAATTTGTCNCAGGCNTATGCTCACAGATCNATAGCTAANCTTTCCTTGGGNGANCTGANCGGAGCTAAANTAGATGCAGATGCAGCCATTGAGATGNAACCNGAATCTGTGGATGCTAATATCGTGCTCGGTCGTATCTATTCTANAAACGGTGAAAACGACANGGCNCTNTATCATCANNANGAGGCTGTGAGGANTCTTCCAAATGANGGTTTAACTTATTGGTGGAGAGGACGATTTTTTCGNGATAGTTTGAAGTTGTTTGATCAAGCTATGTTGGATTTTAATAAAGCAGCTGAATTAGATCCNTCATTTGCAGGTATATACCTTGATAGGGCAATACTTAAAATTATTGTTGATGCCGAAAAGGATACTATTAGAACNGATTTGGAAGAAGCATTATCTCTAGCGGAAGACCCTGAACTACCAGANATAATTGAACAATCGAAAAAACTTTTGGATCAGATAAGTCAGGGCAGTTAACTTAGAAATCTGGTTCCATATCTACTGATAATCTTCCAATCGGACCCCTGTCGTCAGCATACCAGAGTATGTTGTTTTTGATTGTCATNCCGTGAATTTGNACNGGATCNGGGACTCTGAACGAATCATAACANCTGCCNTTATCCAATTTNTGCCGACTAACCACTCCAAATGAAGTATCCGCTATCCAAATATGTCCATCTTCCTTNGCCCAAGCTATCCCATGAACTCTAAAACCAGGNGTTTTCATGCGGTGTGTTTCTTTCCAGTTGGAGACATCAATTACATGGACAAATTGAGATGGNGGTGAAGCNACAAACAGGTTTCCATCTTTCCATTCNAANCCGTGNTCACCCGTTGGTTCNGATTTTCTTCCCGATGCTGGTTTCAANTGNTCACGGGTAGCATTAATTCCTGCGCCAGGAGATGGGTATTTTTCAATTGTNTTTCCAGTTTCCATTTCAATTTGGAATATTTCACATGAATATGTTGAGGCAATCCATATGTAACCTCCACCTATCGTGATACCACTCGAATGTACCGTATCTGTGGGAACGCTGTGGATTGTTTCTCCGGTTTTCCAGTCCATTTTATATATAAAACTATCATCTTGGTCAATGACCCATAATCCATCTTCACTAGCCTGCAACCCATTGGGTTTTGTGCCTGGTGCTACAAACACTTGTATTGGATCTGCTGTTTTATGAGACGACATATTTTCCCTAATTTCATTACTTTATAACGAACTTACCATAGAAGTGGTATTTTTGTTATTCCTAAATGTTTCAAGTAATTGGGTTCCAACTCCGCTACCGGTTGGAGGAAAGGCATAACCGTTCTCGATCTTAGGTAATACGCTAACTATATCCTTGTACCATGTGGCGTTGTAGGCCCTAACGATTTCCTGAATTATTGCATTTGGAATATTGAGAGAAAGATGTAGTGAAAACATTAAAGTTACAGGACCAACACAATCATGTGGGGCGACAGGCAAATGATATGCATGTGCCATTCCAGAAATTCTTTTTGCCTCGGAAATACCCCCAACCCACGAAATATCTAACATACATATTGTCATTGCTCGCTTTTCAAACATTTCACGAAATGACCATCGAAGAGCAGACAATTCGCTGGCAGTGGTTGCTATATGGGTCGATCGTCTGAATTCTGCCAAGGTGTCTATGTTATCCATTGGCACGGGGTCCTCAAACCAGAAAGGGGCGGTGGGTTCAACAGATTTTGCTATACGTATTGCTGATACAAGGTTCCAAAGGCCGTGCATTTCAACCATCACGTCAATTTTTCTTCCTACTTTTTCTCGAATCTTAATGAATGGTTCTGTGCCTTCATCAAGTTGTGAGGAGGATATAAACTGTCCATTTGATTCGTTTGAAAATACGTCAAATGGCCATATTTTCATGGCTGTAAATCCTTCGGATAATAGATTATCAGCAAGTGCACCTGCGTCAGTCATGAATGCGTGCTGGTCTTCATACAAACTTCCTGGGCGATGATCTACGCTGCCAGCCTCCGTTCTAAAGTCTTTACGTTTAACTCCGTATGACGAGCCGGCACATGTGTTGTAAACTCTTATACGATCACGTGATAGGCCACCCAATACCTGAAACATGGGTTGATCAACCTTCTTGGCAAACAAATCCCAAAGAGACATATCAACTGCCGATACCGCTGATCCATCTACTCCTCGCCCACGTATAACCCGGATTTTTCGTGCTAATTGGTCCCAATGAAGATCCATTTTGTATGGATCCTTACCGATAAGGTATTCGGAGAATTCCCCATGGATCAATGATTCCACTGCGTCGGTACTGAACGATGTTTCTCCTAATCCTACGTGACCATCTGAAGATTTAATTTCTAGCCACACGATGTGTGGGTACTCTGGGTTTCTAATAGTTGTAATTTGTTCTATAACTGCGTTGCTCAAATGTTTTTTCCAAAGTATGTTATTGAATAGATAAAGTTAAATTTACTATTCATACGAGCTGAATTCACTACATAATGACCTTATTTCAAGCTGCTGTTTTAGGTATTGTTCAGGGAATAACTGAATTTATGCCCATTAGTTCGACAGGGCATTTAATGATCTTGAAACAAATTTTCGGTGTCGAATCAAGGCATTTAGAAATAGATATCTCGGTCCACTTTGGCACTCTCGTAGCGGTATTTGTTTATTTTAGGAGAGATATCCGTTACCTCCTTGCTTCAGTCGTCAATGCCGTATCATCCCATGATAAAAAAACGTTACCGTTCAAATATTTTTCGTTTTTGATACTAGGGTCTATTCCTTTAGGCGTGACAGGATTTCTTTTTGAGTCGTATTTTAAAGAAAGAACCGTTCAAAATTCGACACTCTACTCAGCATTTTTTTTCACTGGAATATTGTTGTTAATATCAGAGCTTATGTCTACCCGATTAAAGAAAAGAAAGTTAGGCTACATTTCTTCTTTTATCGTGGGGTTAGGGCAGGCATTAGCGGTGATTCCCGGGCTATCCAGATCGGGCGTTACTATATCTATAGGAATATTGTTGGGTATTGAAAGAGACGATGCCGTTAGGTATTCGATTTTTTTGGGAGCTATATCTATATTGGGTGCTTCACTTTACTTAGTACTGAAACAAGTTTCCGCAGATCGACTTATAATTGACCCGGTTTTGTTATTTGTTTCAGCCCTTACCGCGTTTATTACCGCTTATATTGGTATTGATGTTTTAATAAAACTAGTCATCAAGGGCAAACTTTGGATGTTCGGAATTTACAGTATTGTTTTAGCGATTATTCTTTTTGCATTCCAAGGATCAGTGATCCTCTAAATTTTTTTTATTGAAAAGTATTATTCAGGTGTGCCTGTAAGTTTCCCCACTCCTCCTATGGCTTGTTTTTTTGTGTCTAGTTTATTTATAACTTCCGGATTTTGACCAGCCATCGGCCATTCACCTATTAATACTGACCTTACTTGCTGAGATGCTCTTTGCCGTGAAAGCCAGGCGGCTCTGGTAGAACTACCAGCTATATGAGGTGCGGTAATAACGTTTTCCATCTGTAACAAAGGGTTAGACGGATCAACAGGTTCCTGTTCAAAAACATCTAATCCTGCTCCCCTGATTTCATTTTGATTTAAAGCATCAATCAAAGCCTCTTCGTCGACCACAGATCCTCTACATACATTTACAAAGAATGAGGAAGTTTTCATGTTTTTGAATTGGTCCTTTCCAATCATGTGGAAGGTTTCTTTATTTAGAGGAACAATAGTAACCAAGTAATCGGACTTTCTACATATTTCGTTGATTCCAAAAACTTGTGTCACGCCGGCTTCTTTGATTATCCAAGGTTGAATGTAAGGATCGTAAACCAAGGTGTTCATCCTCCAGCCGCTACCTAATTTTCTGGCGATTTGCCGACCAATATTTCCAAATCCTATTATCCCTAATGTCTGTTCATCAATTGGTTCAATTGGTTCAAAGTGTTTTCTATCCCAATTGCCAATTCTTAACTGGTTGGTTGATTGAACAATTTGTCTGTTTAATGCTAAGCACATAGTTACGGCTTGATTTGAAACCTCTTCGGCACACATACCCGCAGAATTCGTCAAAATGATACCCATTTCATTACAGGCATCCACGTCTATGTTATTGAAACCATGAGAATAGACAGCGAGGACTTTTGCTTTGCTGGCTGATCTTATAACTTGTTCTGTACCCCATGCTCCTCTGATCATTATAGCGTCTGCGTCTTTTACCGCTTCAATTGCCTCACCTTCTGATGATGGTTTTTCAACCGAAAATTCAACATCCAAATCAGCCATTTCTGATCGTTCGTGATGGAGCGGATCCGCGGGGTCTTCTGAAAAAACTACAATCTTGAATTCTGCCATGATTACCTCCTATAATTTTTTGACATTATTGCCCAATCTACAGCTCGTTCTCTTTTTGGTATTGTTCGTGCTACGTCTGGGTTTATTAGTGACATCGGCATATAACCGGTTGCTATTCTGACTGCTTCTTCACCTAACTGTATTTTCGCCCTGTAAAATGCGTACTCGCTGTATGAGGCGTAATGACTTGTTACGGCTACGTTACCCATTTTCAAAAGTGGATTATTGGGATCAACCGGTTCCTGTTCGAACACATCTAATCCAGCTCCCGCAATTCCATCTGAATTTAGGGTTTGAATCAGGGCTTCTTCATCGACTACTCCGCCCCTGGAACAATTTATAAGGTAAGCGGTTTCCTTCATTTTGGAAAAAAAATCAGAATTTATCATGTGGTAGGTGTGTTTATTAAGATAACAGTGCAGGGATATGTAATCTGATCTTGACGCTAATTCTCCCAGGTCGCTTAAAGTTTCAAAACCGTACTCTTTTGCATCCCATGAAGAAACGAAAGGGTCGAAGGCTACTATATTTAGACCGAATGCCTTCGCTTTACGTCCGACAGCTCTTCCTATGTCGCCAATTCCGACTATTCCTAGCGTTTGGCCGGATATATGACCCATAGGAGATAATTGATCCCGTGTCCACACGCCTTTTTTTACCAAATCATTGTGTTGAACAAATTTTCTTGCACAAACTAGCATGAGCATTATTGCGTGATTACTCACTTCTTCAGTACCAAATGATGCGGTATTAGCCAATATTACGCCATTTTCTGAAGCTTTTTCAGTATTGATAGTATCGAAACCATGCCCCAAAGAGACCATCCCTTTACACCTACCGTTAAGTCCCATGTGTTCAAACATTTCCTCTGGAAATTGGTGTCCTTGGTTCATAACAGCGTCTACATCTTTTAGCTGTTCGAGTAATTCTCCATCACTGGTTCCACCATAGGCGACAAACTCAATCCCAACCTCTTCAGGAGCTTGACGTTGTAGAGAAGTGTCCAAATCATCTTTGTGACGAGGCTTTTTTGGTCCTAAGTACAATATTTTTGTTTCTTTATTAGACATATATTTCTCCATCTAAATAGTTAAAGTAATTTCGCTTTTTGGGGTTTTTCCGTTCCAAACGGCAAGCATGTTTTCAAAAGCAAAAGATAATCTTCGAGGATAGCTTTCACTTGTTTTTCCAGCTATGTGAGGTGTAGATACCACGTTGTCCAAGGCAAAAAGAGGGTTAGTAGCCTCAGTAGGTTCAATTGAAAAAACGTCAAGTCCAGCGCCCCATATTTTGCTGTTGGTGAGGGCATCCACCAACGCTTTTTCGTCTACCACTTCACCCCTCGACGTATTGATGAGAATGCATTTCGGTTTCATAATGCTAAATTCTTTAGTTCCAATTAAGTTCTTTGTCTTTTTTGTTAAAGGGATATGAACACTAACTATATCCGATTTTGACAATAGTGTTGCCAAATCTGTCTTTTTTGCTCCGTGCATTTCAGCTTCTTTATTTTTTATCTGATCGTAATATAAAGTTTTAGCTCTAAAACCAGAAAGAATTCGTATCACATTGGTCCCTATCCGACCGGCACCTATTATACCAACGGTTTTCTCGTAAAGTTCGTAACTATTGTAGCCATTTAAATCAGGAGTCATCCAATTACCATTTATTGTGTTTTTGTGTGCGACGATTAAATGCCTAATAGTTCCAAGCATGAGCGTTATAGCGAATTCGGCGACAGGTACAGAATTTGCTCCACCGTTCGTTGCGACGGGTATTCCCAATTTTTGAGCTAATTCAATGTTTACTCCGTCGAATCCAGCGGAACATAGTTGTATTAATTTAATTTTTCGCCCTGTCCTGATTATGTGGTCAGGGACCGAATGACCAAACACTAAAATAAAATCAGATGTTTTGGCAATGGAATCTAGATTTGAATTTTCATCGCTATCATTAACTAAATTTAATCGCCATCCTTTTGGAGCCATTTCCTTTGCAGTTTTTAGTAGTGGCAAGGAACTCGAAGATAAAACTAGTACGTTTGGCATTCTTTTATGTTAATCGTGGCTTAAAGTTGGTAATGCAACAATGATGTTAGTGATTGTAATTGGTATAACCATTAATTGGAACTTGCAGTTTTGATAGGAGATGAAGTATTTATGGAAAATGGAACAAATGATATTGCGTTAGAATATTTCAGGAGATTATCTGATATTGCCACGGCTTCTTTCCATGAGGGTGAAATATGCAGTGAAATAAAAAATATTCTTATCCCTTTTGAACTGAAGGTAAGTGAGGATGAATGGGGTAACCTTTATGTTGAATCTTTGGTCCAGAAAGATAATACGCCGGTTGTTTTCGTTGCCCATATGGATCATCCCGCCTTTGAGGTCGTAGAAAAGGTAGGGAACCGATTAAAAATTAAAGTCCTTGGAGGGCATTCTAAACATGTGGCGACAACTGGACTGAAATTGAAAGTCATTGCAGATAATTTGCAGGCTATTCCTGCCTCGATCCTGGGTGTCGAACAAAATAAGTATAAAGATACGTCTATCGATAATTCTGATTGGTTAATGGTGGATTATTTAGAGGCGCGTCTTGATCAAAACACTGAGATTGGCAATTTACCTAGGCCAGTAATATTAGATTTACCGCCTTTTGAAATCGATTACGGGAAAGAGTTTATATGGTCTAGATCTGCCGATGATTTGGCCGGTTGTGCTGCGATATTAGCGGCTATTACGCAGGCTTCAAAGAGGAAATTCAATAGACCAGTAACAGCGTTATTCACGAGAGCGGAGGAAATAGGATTAATTGGTGCACGATTGGCGGCTCAATCCGGAAAATTGAATAACAGGTCGATGGTGTATTCCATTGAAACCAGTTCGGAAATCGATGGAGTTAAAATTGGTGACGGACCTGTGATACGAGTTGGTGATAAGATGACTACGTTCCATAACGAACCTGAATCATTGGTTAGATGGTATGCTAATCAGATTTCAAAACGCTCTGATTCATTTAAATACCAAAGGTCTCTCATGGATGCTGGTACCTGTGAAGGGTCTGCGTTTGGTTCTTATGGCTACAACGTTTCGGGAATCGCTTTCCCCTTAGGTAATTGGCATAACAGAGGCAAAAATTCTGTTGAAATGGAATATATATCCATGGAGGATTATTTTAATGGTGTTAGCCTTTTATATGAAATGATGACTGCCAAATCACCGATAGCCGTTACTAATTCATTTCCGAAAATTTCGCAAAACATAAAAAATCGACTAAAACAGTCTTATTAGTGACGCCTACAATTATTACTTCAGGAAATTAAACTCTAATAGGAAAACGTATGCCGAAGATTGATGGAAGTTATTTAATAGCCCGCACCCTAAAAGAAGAGAATGTAGAAAAAATTTTCTATCTAATGGGGGGTCCAAATTATGAAATAGTGAATAATTCGGAAGATATGGGTATAGATACTTTTGATTTTAGACACGAACAAGCGGCTTCTATGGCTGCGCACGCTTATACTCGGGTACTACGAAAACCAGGTGTTACTACGGCCGCTTCTGGACCTGGCACACTGAACCTGTTGACTGGACAATATAATGCATTTGTAGATTGTGCTCCAATGATAACGTTAGGTGGAGCTGGCCCAATATCCGATTTTGGTAAGGGTGGGTTTCAAGAAATTGATCAGGTTTCAATTTTCGAACCTGTGTCAAAATGTGTTATACGGCCCACGGATCCAAGGCAATATCCTGAAGAGATATCCAAAGCATTTAGGATAGCTACCACCGGAAGACCTGGGCCAGTGTATATAGATTGCAATGAAGATATTTTGTATGATTCCCTGTCGGAAAGCGAAGTGGATTTTCCGAACTCATCCCAAACTGTCCCATTGCCCAAAACAGACCTTGATTTAATCAAGAAGACTGCTGAACTTTTGGCAAAAAGCCGCCGACCCCTAATTCTTGCGGGAGGAGGAGCCTGGTGGTCCGGATCGGAAAATGAGCTTTCCAGATTAGTAGATAGTACGGAAGTCCCTTTTTACACGACACCAATGTCCCGAGGCCTTTTACCCGATGATCACCAATATTCTTTTCCGGGGGCAAGGTCAACAGCCTTTCGAGAATGTGATTTAGTTCTCGTTTTGGGCACAAGATTTAACTGGGTCATGACATTTGGGAAAAGAATCAATCCCGGCGCGAAAATTGTTCAAGTTGATATTTATCCTGATGAAATTGGAAATAATAGACCCGTCGACATCGGTATAGTTGGTGATGTAAGAGATGTTTTGGTTAAACTCAATGATGAGATTAGTAATACAAACGCTGACGTAAACACCGATGTTCGACAAAATTGGCTTGAATATTTAAAAAACATAGATTTCGATCGGAAGAAAAAAGTTTTCGATCTAGAAAATTCCTCTCAGACTCCTATTCATCCTCTTAGACTGTGTAAGGACCTTAGGGATTTTATGGATAGGGACGCTATTCTTGTAGTTGATGGGAATGAAATCCTCCACTATGGGCGCCAATCTATACCAACTTATTACCCCGGTCATAGGTTAAATTCTGGAGTGACAGGCTGTATGGGTGTTGGCCTTCCTTATGCAATTGGAGCTAAAATTGCCAAACCAAACAAACAAGTTATAGCATTACATGGTGACGGGTCTCTGGGTATGAATATTCAGGATTTTGATACGGCAGTTCGTCACTCTCTACCGATGATTATAGTTGTGTCAAATAATGAAGGGTGGACTGCTAGAATCGAAGGGGTCAGAAAACCTGGTCGCGAACTTGGATTTACCCGTTTTGACTTGATAGCTGAAGCATTAGGGGGTTACGGTGAGTTAGTTGAACAACCCGAAGATATAATTCCGGCACTAGATAGAGCATCAAATAGTGGTGTTCCCGCTATAGTAAATGTTCATACTGACCCGACAGCGCGTGCCCTTTCGAAATTTGTTGGATCAAAAATGGAATGAATACGAAACGAGGTGATTTATGTCAACAAACCGTGAATTCGATTATAAGTCCATAACTGAATTACGCCATTTATTGGACAGTAGGGCAATTTCATCTTATGAATTGACTGAAAGATTTTTGAATAGATCCGAAGAATTAACTTCATGTGGTGTATTTATTACCCCACCTGATGATTCCATATTAATTGAAGCTGAAAAAGCCGATGAAGCGATTAGACACTCGAATGGTAAAGGAATTTTGACAGGTATTCCTGTGCCTGTTAAGGATATGGAGTCAGTAAAAGGTTTGCCTTTCACACATGGCTCTTTGCCTTACAAAAACTTCATTTCTGATAATGACAGCCTCACGGTTAGGAGAATTAAAAATTCTGGAGGAATAGTTGCAGGGAAAACCAATACACCAGAAAATGGATTTTCTGGTACTACCGAAAACCGTATTTGTGGACCAGCGCGTAATCCTTGGGACAGAGATAAGACTCCTGGTGGATCGAGCGGAGGATCGGCGGTTGCTGTAGCATCAGGGTTATCTCCATTTTCACCGGGTGGAGATGGGGGTGGTTCAGTTCGTATACCAGCGGGATTTACGGGAATATATGGAATAAAACCTACTCAAGGAAGATCTCCTAGGTATCAAACAGGAAGAGGATCATTCAATATAACTAATAATTCCTCACCCGGACCTTTAACTAGAACAGTTTCTGACTCAGCTATTACTTTATCGATCATATCTGGTTTTGACCCTCAAGCGGAATATGGAGCTTCGACTTTGGAAGTTCCAGATTTTTTTGCAGGCATCGACGCGGATGTTACAGGTATGAAAGCTGGATGGGCTACCACTATAGGGGGCAATCCCGTTGAACCGGAGATTTTGGATTTGGGGGAACGGGCTGCTAAAATTTTTGAGTCATTGGGTATTGCTGTCGAAGAAGTGAATTTTTCCCCAGGGACATATGAAGAAATATTTCAAACTTGGTTCGATTATTTTTGTATCAAAGGGTTTTACGTATATGAGAATGACTATAAAAAAACTCCAGATCTTTTAACCGATTACTTCTTTGGATATATGGAGCACGCTCAATCTATTTCTGGCAAACGTATGTGGGAAGTGAACTGCAACATGGGCTGGTACAGGAATTATACGAATGTATTTTTTGATGGTTACGACTTTCTTTTAACACCTACTCTAGCTGTCCCAGCATTCAAAATAAATGATCAACCAGCGGTAATCAACGGCCAACAGGTGATTCATCCTTTATGGGGGTTCACCCCTTATTCATATCTGTTTAATTTGACGGGAAACCCCGCTGCAACTATACCAATCGGATTTTCATCATCAGGGTTACCGGTTGGTCTCCAAATAGTTGGCGATATGTGGTCCGAAGAAACTATATTGTCTGCCTCGAAAAGATTCGAAGATGTGAAACCATGGGGCCAATATAAACCTGAAATATAGTTAGTGATGGTAGCGCTACGGGGATTCGAACCCCGGTTTCAGCCTTGAGAGGGCTGCGTCCTAGGCCTCTGGACGATAGCGCCAATTGGCTGCCGATCCAGGATTCGAACCTGGGCACCCAGATTCAGAGTCTGGTGGTCTACCACTAACCTAATCGGCAAAGTTATCATTCGTAAGGTAACAATTTATTTTATCATTTAGCACGATTTTCACGTAATGGTATGTATAGAATGTTTAAAGTATAAGTATTTGATATTTAGGTAAAATAATTAACCAAACTGAGGGTAACAAAAATGAAAAATGAACTCAAATTCGAAGGTGTATTCCCCGCTAACCCCACTCCGTTTCGTGATGGGAATGTATTGGAAAATGCGTTACGGGAAATTTTTGAAGACAATATTTCTCACGGCGTTAATGGATTTTGGGTTGCTGGAAGCACCGGCGAAGGTCCTGTATTATCCGACTCCCAGAGAGAAACCGTTGCGAGAATCGCTGGTGAGACATGTTCTGGGAGATGTTTATCAATAATGCACGTTGGCGCTATCAGTACAGAAAGTGCGGTAAAGGGAGCATCGGCAGCTGCAAAATCAGGATGTGATGCTGTGTGTTGTGTCCCGCCATTTTTTTTCCGGTCTACTGTTGAAACAGTTGTAGAACATTATAAAAGGGTGTCTGAAGCGGCGGATGGATTACCTTTTTTTATATACAACTTGCCACAACTTACTCAAGTTGAAACTACTCCCAGCATGATGGAGGAAATCGTTGATAAAGTTCCAAATGTTGTAGGTCTTAAACATTCTGCCCCAAATTTTCAAGACATAAAAATATTTTCCGATATGGGCCTTAAGTGTTTTTCGGGGAATGGAGCTTTGCCTTTACCCGCTTTGACTTTGGGAGCTGTAGGGACGGTGGACGCTCCTTTATCGATATCACCATGGCATTACGTGAGCCTTTATAAAGCTTGGAAAAATGGTGATATTTCTAATGCTAAAAAACTTCAAGATGGAATTTCGAAGATAGTCTCAATTACCAGAATGTTCGACACTCCAGCTCATGTCACAAAAATAATTTTATCCGAACGTACCGGTGTAGACTGTGGGATACCCATTCCACCTGTAAAAACACTAAACGAAAGTGAAAAATCAACTGTAATGGAACTTGCCGGAGAAGCCGGACTTTTAAAGGGACCACGATAAACAAAACTTTTACGTATGTCTTTAGGGATCAAAAATTTTAGAACCCATTTCGACGGCTGATTCGGCATAACCCACAGCCTTCTCGATCCGAGCTAATGCTTGTTCGGTGTTATCGGTTGTCAAAACACCAAAAATTACGGGTACTGAAGTTTCGATGGATACGGTCGATAGTCCTTGGCTGACAGCTTGAGATATAAACAGAAAATGAGATGTTTGACCTTTAATCACGGCACCAAGAGCAATAGCCGCATTTAAATCGTTATTTACTATTAAGGATTTAATGGCATATGGAAGTTCAAATGATCCGGGAACGCGTGCTACCGTAATGTTGCCTTTTGCTACCCCTAAGTCCAATAATCTTTTGTGACATCGGTCGAACATTGAGTTTGTGATGTGTGAGTTAAATCGAGCGGCAGCGATGCCTATTTTCAACTCGCCAATTCTATCTGATGATTTTATTGTTGGGGACATTCGATAAATTTCTCTTATTAATCATCTAGTTTTAGCGTATGTCCCATTTTTAACGCTTTTGTCTTTAAATATTCCCGATTATCGTCGTTAACGGGTGCCATAAATGGGATTTGTTTTTCCATTTCCAGACCAAACCCAGAGAGGCCCGCAACTTTTTTGGGATTGTTGGTTAGTAATCTAAATTTCGTAATACCTATGTCTCTAAGGATTTGGGCTCCAACTCCGTATCGCCTTACATCCATTGGGAATCCCAGAGATTCATTTGCTTCGACGGTGTCCATGCCTCTATCTTGTAATTCATAAGCTTTCAATTTATTGAGTAAACCTATGCCCCTGCCTTCTTGCCTCATATACACCAACACGCCACTACCTTCATCAGCGATCTGTTTCATAGCTAATTTAACTTGGTCTCCGCAATCACATCGGCGGCTTCCGAAGACGTGACCTGTCAGGCACTCTGATTCAACCCTCACTAGTACTGAAGGTCTTGCTGACACATCGCCCATTACTAATGCTAGGTGTTCGTCTTTATCAACGGAGCTGCTGTAAGCGTAAAGATTAAACTGACCGTATTCCGTTGGTATACGAGTTTCACTTACTCGGTTTATTAGTGTTTCGTGGGTAATTCTATAAGCTATTATATCGGCGATAGAAACTACGGGTATATTATGTTTTTGAGCNATTTGNTGTAGTTCAATTCCTCTTGCCATCGTTCCATCTTNNTTTAATATTTCACACACTATTGCGGCNGGATGNTTGCCNGACATTTGTATTAAGTCAATTGAACCTTCTGTATGNCCCGCCCTAACTAATACGCCGCCTTGATGGTATCTTAGAGGAAAAACGTGGCCAGGGTGTACGAATTGAGACGGGGTTGAACGGGGGTTTGAAAGCAATTTGATTGTTGTGCATCTATCAGCAGTTGATATACCAGTTGATATCTGGTTTGAAGCGTCGACTGAAACGGTAAATGCAGTGTGATTGGGGTCGGTGTTTTTTTGAGCCTGCATGGGTAGTTCTAACCTGTCAATGTCTTTTCCCAACATTGGGACGCAAATTAAACCACGGGCATGGGTTACCATGAAATTTATGAGCTCGGGAGTGGCGTCCTCAGCAGCCATTACCACGTCCCCCTCATTTTCCCGATCTTCGTCATCGGTTATAATAACCATCCCACCGGATTGGATTTGTTTTGAAGCAATCTCTACTGATCTGATCGAGTTTCCTTCAATTATGTCTGGAATGTTTAAGGCCAAAAGGTTATCTCTCTATTTTATTATTTATACAGGATTATACGGGTCTATAAGGTTTTTTACGTACTTTGAAATTACGTCCGTTTCGATATTTACGACTGAACCTGGATGTAAACAGCTTATCGTCGTATTGTTATATGTATACGGAACAACAGCTACCTCAAAAGATGACATTTTATAATCTACGGATATTAAAGTTAGGCTCGTTCCGTTAATCGCGATGAACCCTTTTTCGACGCACAGTTTAATAATCTTTTTAGGTATTTTTACACTAATTATCCATGAATTTTCAACTGTTGTTATTTTTAAAATTTTTCCAGTACTATCAACATGCCCTTGGACCAAGTGCCCACCGATCCTATCACCGTATTTAACAGATCTCTCGAGGTTTACACTATCGTTAATGGATAGCTGCCCTAAATTTGTTCGTTTTAAGGTTTCAGAAACGATGTCTACAGTAAAGCGATGTCCTTCATTTGAGGCATTTGTAATAGTAAGACAGGCTCCATCCACCATTATAGAATCAGATTCGTTTAAATCGGTCAGTGGTGGGTCTACAATGAAAGAAATAGAATGCCCCGACAGATCTGATATTTTTCCTTTTGCTTCAATAATCCCTGAAAACACTGTCAATTCCTTAATTACAACACTTGTATGGATGATTTATTTGGCCTGTTATTTCGATATCGTTACCATTTTGTAAAACGGATAAATCTTTGATTGGGATTGCATTTTTTATCAGGTCGATGCCAGTTCCAGAAATAACACCTGGTGAATCACTACCACCTATTATTATCCCTCCGATAAATATTTTTATTTGATCTACTAACCCATTCTCTATAAACCCCGCATTTAATTTAGAACCACATTCTAACAAAATATTTTGGATACCTCTTTGACCCATTTCAAATAAAAGTTTTTGTAAAGAAACTTTGCCATTACCGTCTGGTAAAACCATGTTCTCTACGTTTGACGGTAAATTATTAATTTTGGAGACTGACGCTATTACTATTTGCCCAGGTTGTTTAAAAATATTTCTATCGGCTGGGATTATACCATTTGAATCAACCACTATTCTTAGCTTTGGGCGTCCCAGATACTTATCATCGTGATCTCTTGATGTAAGCCGAGAATTATCTGAAATTATTGTGCCTATACCAGTTATTACGGCATCGGCTTTATACCTTAAATTATGGACTTTATTACGCGATTCAAGTGTAGTTATCCATTTTGAATCCGATAGTCGTGTAGCTGTTTTTCCGTCAATGCTCATTGCAGTTTTTAAGGTTACAAGAGGATATCCTGTGTTTAAATGGTGCACGTAGGGAGATATTAATTCCTTGCAACTCTCTATAACGTCACTATGAACCTTGGTTATGACTTCTATGTTGGCGGCTTTTAGTTGCTCAAAGCCAATTCCATTGACTTTCGGGTGAGGATCTTTAATGGGGCATACAACCTTTGATATTCCGGATTTTATTATTGTTTCGGTGCAGGGAGGCGCGACTCCATGAAATGAATGGGGTTCTAATGTACAGTACAAAGTCCCGTTTAGTGATTTTTCCCCTGCATTATTTATTGCTATTACTTCAGCATGTAATCCTGGCCTTTTTTCCGTCGCTCCTTCACCGACTATGATGTTTTCATTTGTTACCAAAGCTCCAACACTGGGTCTAGGAGATACCAACCCAGAACTCTTGTAGGCTAAATCTATAGCTCGATTAAAAAAGGCCACATCATTTTTTTTAATTGATTTCATTTTCTTTTTATGTGTGAATCGAAATCTATGTGTGTTTTACTGGCTAGCGGGGAAGTTTGGTTTTGATATCTGCTACTAATTTTACTACTGCCATATGGGTTATCTACTTCAGTTGTAAGACGGGCGAAAGATATTTGTCCTATTCTCATACCAAAGTATAAAGTAATGGGTAATCTCGAAACATTTGCTAGTTCTAATGTTAAATTACCTCTCCAACCTGGATCAATAAAACCTGCTGTTGAATGAATCATAAGACCAATACGGCCCAGGGAACTTTTCCCTTCAATTCTGGATACTATGTCATTTGGAATAGATATTTTTTCCAGAGTACTGCCTAGGACGAATTCCCCTGGATGTAGTATGAATGGTTTATCATCCGGTATTATAATTTCCGAAGTTAAATCGGGTATTTCTAACCTTAAATCGACGTAAGGAGCACTAGAGTTATTGAACACGAGAATTTTATTTGATAAATGGACATCTACACTGGCTGGTTGCACATCTCGAGGCGAATAAGGATCAATAATGATTCTACCGTTTTTAATTTCTTCTTTTATAGACCTATCGCTAAGTATCATATATTGCGCCCTATTTTTTTTGATTTATTTCGTAAGCGGCAACGATGTCCAAAGACAACTTCATTTCATCTGGGTTTATTGGGGTATTAAAACCGGCCATCATTCTGGCTGGGGATTCCATGGTGTTCATTGATGGAGAATATATTTCTTCTAACGAAGTAAGATTGCCTAGTTCCACTTGAGCCGCTGTTGCGTAAGACTTCGCCTTTTTTAAGGCATTTTCTACTGCCAACATTCTTAGTTGGTTGGAGTAACGTTCAGGGTCCTTTACGTTAAATCCTATGGATCCTATTCTGATAAGGTCTCCTCCCGTTATTGCAGCTAGATCGATGATTTCTCCAACCCTGTCAATATCGTGTAAATCGACTGATACCGAGTTTACCACTGTGTATCCTAATATCCTTTGTTCACCATATTCCCCGGTTTCATCTTTTACTGTGACCCATTGCGTGATAGGAGTAATTGAAAAGGAATTCGTGTGTATAGAATTTTCTCCGATACCCGTTTCGGATAATTTTTTTAAGAGCGTCAACATGGCTGATGCGGCGTTTTCCCGTGCCACAACAACAGTTGGTTCCCGTGATTCAATAGACAAATTTATTGTTGCTACATCGGGTTCAACTTCCAAAACTGCATTTCCTCGTACAATTATGTGGTTACTTTCTTGAAGGGCAAGGTTAGACATGGCACCCAACTCGGAAGAAGACAAGGGGTTAGGTAGATTAGCAGTGGTTCTTTGATTTTCACTCATCGGGTTATCGTCTGAACAGGCTGAAATGAAACCAAGGAGAAGGATGCTAATCATGAATATTGAAATTTCCCAATTAGATCTTAAATATTTTAGGATATTTATCATATAACCTGTGAATGTCGATTGATTTACAATTTATGTATAAGCATAAAAACATTAACCTTTACTGTCCATTAAAAGGATACCTGTAATTTTCCGGAAAAATATAAGAGATACATCAGAAACTATCATTACAGCTATAGTTATTTTTCTGATACTGCAACTAGTAGCCCAAAGTCGGGTAGTTGAGGGGGCTTCTATGGCTCCTTTGTTGAATCAGGGAGACCGTTTATTTGTTAATAAACTAGTTTATACTAGGTACCCGTCCTATTTGTCGGGCTATTTTGATAAAAATTACCACTTGTTTCATGCTCCTGAACGGGGAGATGTAATAGTATTCACCCCCCCTCATGATTATGAACGAGATTTCGTTAAACGTGTTATAGGGATTCCAGGAGACGTAGTAGATATTGATGGAGCACACGTATACGTGAATGGAGACATGGTAAATTATCCAGAAAGCATTACCAGACGTGTTCACGAAAATTGGCCAATAATTGTTCCTGAAAGTGAATATTTCGTTCTTGGAGACAACAGAGAATTATCATTTGATAGTCGTAATTGGGGAAGTGTAGATGAAAGTCTTATAATTGGGAAAGTTTGGGTGATTTATTGGCCCTTCGGCAAAATGAAAGCGTTTTAGTTTCCTTCTTCGATAAACGAACTTATTCGTTCTCCGATCATTATCGCTGTAGCATTAGTGTTCGCTCTTATACAATCCGGCATAATCGATAGATCTGCCAATCTTAAATTGTTTATTCCATAAACTTTGCCATATTGATCAACTACGGACATTGGATCCTTTGAGAAACCCATGCGGGCTGTGCAAGAAATGTGGTGAGTGGTGTTTACGGTACTTAGTAGCCATTCATTGAGGGATTCGTCGTTTTTAAATTCTGTTGCGTTGGGAGATATTCTTTCCCCTAAAATTTTGTTAAATGCCTTTTCGCTTCCGATTTTTATATTCATTCTTACCCCTTCCCGCATTCTCATCAAGTCAAAAGGGTTTTCAAGAAGACGGTATTCCAAAATCGGGTCATCATTGTGATTTGCTGACCGTAATCTTAAAGTTCCTGATGAATTAGCTAAAAACAGACCAGCACTTATGATTAAATGTTTGT
>PCAX01000015.1 GCA_002730795.1 Chloroflexota bacterium | reverse complement strand
TTTTTTATTTAATTTGTCGATGGCAATTGTGTCATCATCGATAGGATTTAGTACTTTGCCGCTCCAGAGGACATTGTCAATTACTATCAAACCACTGCTGGATAATAATGGTAAAACCTTTTCATAATAAGCAACGTAATTTTGTTTATCGGCATCAATAAAAACCATATCGAATTCTGGATTGAGACTGTCTATGGTTTGTATGGCCGGTCCTAGGCGTAGATCTATCCTTTGACCAGCTGGATGTTGGTTCCAATATTTTTGAGCGAGCGAAGTTGATTTTTTATCTATATCGCACGTTATCAACTCCCCATCCTCTGGTAAAGCCATAGCCATCATCAGCGATGAGTATCCAACAAAAGTGCCTATTTCAAGAATCCGTTTGGAATTAGTAGCAAAAACTAATGTGTTCAACAAGTTGCCAACGGTTGTTCCTGACATCATCATCGGTGAATCCATTGTACGATTAGTTTCTTCCGCCAGTTTTTGTAAAAGCTCACCATGATCATGATATTGAGTGTGATTGACGGCATACGTTTCCAGTTGTTCTGATACCAAAGTAAGCATTTGTTCGTTCTCCTTTTTTTTATATTCAGGATATCAAGTTCAGTTATCGTGAAGCATCCTCATATCCTCGAATCAAACAACGTAATCAATATAGAATTTTTTATATCAACCTACCGGAGAAATGTCTCTTTACTTGGTAAATAGCCCTTGAAACAAGAGTTTATTTAGATACCATGTTTTCACGACCAACAAAGTGAATGGCTTGTCAACAAGTAGAACTGGGTAGGGAATATGCCTAATTTTGAGACGGATAAATTACGAAACGTTGTTTTGGTAGGTCATACCGGAGTAGGTAAAACCTCTCTTAGTGACAGCCTGGCTTTCGCGTCGGGAACAACAACGCGACAAGGCATGGTGGACGAAAAAACAAGTTTGTCCGATTATGAACCTGAGGAACAAGAAAGAGGTTCTTCGGTTCAATTATCGTTAGTCCCGTGCACTTGGAAAGCTCACGGAATCAACCTGTTGGACACACCTGGTTATTCAGATTTCAAAGGTGATATGATTTCTGCGTTGAGTGTTGCTGATTCAATGATAGCCGTCGTTTCAGCTACTTCCGGAATACAGGTTGGAACATCTTATGCATGGGCCTTATCAAAGGAATTTGTTAAATCACGTTTTGTAGTAATCAACAAAGTAGATGGAGAAAACGTTGATTTTAATGATATCTGTGGACAAATTAAAGAAAGTTGGGGCAGAGAATGTGTGCCTATAACCATTCCAGATATTTCTTCTGGGGAATTCCAAGGTGTAGTGAACATACTACAAAACCCTGATGTTGATTCTGAAACCTATGAATATCTGATTGAACTCGTTGCAGAATCGGATGAAGAGCTTATGGAGAAATATCTTGAAGAGGGTTCACTTACTGAAGAGGAGATTCTAAAGGGTTTAAAGAATAATGTTATATCCGGCGATATAGTTCCGGTTTTTGCTACTGCGGCAACGACTGGAGTTGGTGTGCCTGAGCTGTTGGACGCCATAACCTCACTGTTTCCTTCTCCGGAAGAAATTGATTCAAAAAACATCCCCGAAGATAGTCATGTCAATTATATATTTAAGACATCGGCTGACCCTTATGTCGGGAAAATTTCTTATTTCAGAGTGTTTGGAAAACCGTTGTCTTCAAATATGCAACTTGTCAATAACAGTGTTAATGAAACGGAAAAAATCGGTCAACTTTACTCTCCTTGTGGAAAAGACAACGAACCCGTCGAAACGTTACCTACGGGTTCTATAGGTGTGATAACCAAGTTGGCCCACTCAAACACTTTCGATACTCTTTGTAACCAAGGTAACGACTTTAGCTTACCCAAAACGGAATTACCTACTCCGATTTATTCTGTTGCTGTATCACCAGCCACTCAGGCCGATCTTGATAAAATGACTGATTCGATATCCAGAATAGTAGCGGAAGATCCAACCCTTATTCTTGACCGGAATAACGATACCGGACAAACTATATTGCGCGGTATGGGCGAGATTCATATTAAATTAGCGATGGATCGTGTTAAGAGAAAATTTGAGGTAAGCCTAAAAACTTCTCTTCCAAAAATTTCCTATAGGGAAACAATAATGGGCCAGGCAACTGTTGATTACAAACATAAAAAACAGAGTGGAGGTAGCGGTCAATACGGTCATGTGGTTATGAAAATTTCCCCTTCTAAACCTGGTGGAGGTATAAATTTTTCGTCAAAAGTGGTTGGTGGTAATGTGCCAAGGGAGTACATTCCTGCTGTCGAAAAAGGTGTTCGTAATGTCGCAAATGGTGGTATTTTAGCCGGATTTCCGGTTGTTGATGTCGACGTTGTTCTAATGGACGGATCTTCTCATTCGGTCGATTCCTCAGGCATGGCCTTTGAAATAGCGGGATCCATGGGTTTTAGGGAGGGGGTAAGGGATGCGAAGCCCGTTTTATTGGAGCCAATCACGAAAATAAGTGTTTTGATCCCCGACGATAGTGTGGGTGATGTAACTTCAGATTTAAACCAGAGACGTGGCCGTATTACAGGTATGTTGCCGCAAGGTATAGGTTTGACATCTATTACCGCTGAAATTCCTGAATCCGCTATCCAGACGTATGCTGTAGATCTGAGATCTATTACTCAGGACAGGGGCGATTTTTCTTACATTTTTGACCATTATGATCCCGTTCCCCCAAATGACACAGCAAATATCATAGCTAAAGTTGGTAAGGAATAATTACCTGAACCACGAATTATAGTTGGTTATAGATTTACAGTCATCGTTTGTCCGGATTCCGCCGACTTGTACATAGCTTCAATTATAGCTGTGTTTATTAGACCGTCTTCTGCTGGGAATTCTGGGTCTTTTCCGGTTAGAACACATTCCGAGAATTCATCGAACTGAACTACAAATCTGTATGGCGCTGGAGTTGAAATAATCTTTTCGTCTCGACTGTCACGACCTTCACCTTTTTTAATTATGATGGGTCCTGAATCATCAAACATTCCGGGTATTTCTATCCGACCTTTGGATCCGTCTATCGAGATCTGGCATCGGAAAGGTTGTTCGAAACTAGAAGATATATTTGCTATTGTGCCACTATCAAATTCCATTATTCCAGAGAATGTGGTGTCTACTCCCCAATTACCTGAATCATAAGCTACTCCATGAACTCTAACGGGTTCTTCCATCATAACGAAACGAGCTGCATACACGGCATAGCATCCCATGAACCACAAAGATCCACCTGCCAACTCACGTGAAAAAGAGATTTTCCCTTCAGGGTCGCTTGCTGTTGAGCAGAGTGATGCGTCAATTGTTGATACTCTTCCTATCTCACCCTTACTAATTAGATCTCTTGCTTTTCTAAGATGTGGATTCCATCGATGGGTAAATCCTTCTACGAGTATTACGTTATTAGCGTTTGCAGCGTCAATCATCCGTTGGCATTCTTCGGCTGTCACGGCAAGTGGCTTTTCGCAAAGAATGTGTTTGCCAGCTTCCGCAGCCATTATTGTCCAGTCACAATGCATACTGTTCGGCAGTGAGTTGACTACTGCGTCCATATCAGGATCTTTAAGTTGTTCCTCGTAGGAGCCATACCAGCGTTCGATTGAATGCTCTTTAGCAGTAGATTCGGCTTTTATAGGATCTCGGGATGAAACGGAAACGATTTCAGAATTTTTTGACTCTCGAGACGCTGGTAGATGGGCGCTCAACCCTATCGAAGCTGTGGACATTAATCCGTAACGAACAATGTTTTTTGACATGTCTTATCTCCAGGGTTTAATCACTATCGGTGTTTATAAGTATATGGATAGTATAGAACTTAGGCGATTGTCAGTGTAAATGTTAGAGGTGATAAGATACATTGTTTCCCTAATGTATAATCTTTACACACCTATAAAGGAGTTGAATATGAAAATTGAAATAACCACGCCCCCGTTAAAGGAAATGGAAGACAAAGGAGTTATGTCCTGGTCTATTTGGGAAAAAGAAGTGTCGAGATTTGATGCGTTTTATGATGAAACTGAGCAGTGCTTTTTACTTCAGGGCAAAGTAGTGGTTGAAACTAAAGACGGTTCGGTTACTTTTGGTAAAGGTGACTTTGTAACGTTGCCCAAAGGACTAGAATGCGTTTGGGATATCAAGGAGCCGGTACGGAAGCATTACCAATATATTTAGACCCCCCACAGTATCAGATTGTTGAATTTCTTTGAATGACATTGTGATGAGTATCCGTTAATCAATTATCCGATAGAAATTGAAGTACGTTATTTTGACAAGCTTTATCACTAACCTATGTGCCTTTTGTGGCAATCAAGTTAATAATATTGTAGAATTCTCCCCCATTACGTACAGTAGTCAAGAATGTTATTTGGGGGTAAAAATTGCGTATAGGTCAAGGAGAATTTTCGTATAAATGGATAGATAATTGGGCTAAATTATCAAAATCTAGTGGCTGGGCGCACCATGGAATGTGTGTTACTTCAAATGGAAATATTGTTGCGATCCATCCAGCCGAACCCATGGTAATGGTATTCGATAAGGATGGCGAGATGGTAGATTCTTTTTTGGTACCTATACGTGAAGGCCATCAATTAGCTCTTTCTTCCAACAGCGGGGAACAGCGTTTATGGATTGCAGACCCCGGTAGGAAGAATATCAATGTGGATGGAGTTTATGATCCAATACCGGGTGAGTTGGGTGGGCAGGTCATTTCCGTCTCTTTCGACGGTGAAGTTAAGCAAATTATTACCGAACCAGCCCATGCTGCTTATAAAGACGGAACATTTGCCCCAACCTCCGTTACAGTATTCGAAAAATCCAGCGGTGGTAATGGGGATGTATGGATCGCCGATGGATACGGTGAAAGTTACGTCCACAGGTTAAGTTCTTCCGGAGAACTTATAGGATCGATAAGTGGAGATGAAGGACAGGCTGGTAGATTCGATTGCCCTCATGGGGTGTGGATTGATTATCGTAAATCTAACCCGGAATTGTATGTTGCAGATAGATCTAACAAAAGAGTTCAAGTTTATGATCTGGAAGGTTCATTTGTACGTTCGTTTGGATCGGATGTGCTAAACAGTCCAAGTGCTTTTGCAATTGACGGATCACATATGATTGTTGCCGAATTACGGGCTCGTCTCGCAGTATTCGACCTAGAAGACGCTTTTGTTACGTACATAGGTGAGAATGAATCTATTTCCAGGGTAGATCGTAACAGCCCAGAAGATGTTCCAGGATGGCCTAATAATATTGACGAGAACGGTAATGCTGTTCGTTCTAGAATATTGGAGCCAGGGAAGTTCAATAGTCCTCATGGTATAGCGACAGATCCATCAGGAAACATCTATTCGGGTGAATGGTTGATAGGTGGTCGATACACCAAATTAGAAAAATTCAAATAAATTTGGAAATTAACTTTTAAGGAGTAAAAATATGAAAGCAGTAGTCTATAAGGAACCTTTTAAGGTAGCTGTGGAAAATGTGGATGATCCAAAGATCAATCATCCAAATGATGCAATAGTTAGGATTACATCATCCTGTATTTGTGGATCAGATCTGCATATGTACGAAGGTAGAACCGCCGCAGAGCCAGGTATAGTGTTTGGACATGAAAATATGGGAGTAATCGAGGAAATAGGATCTGCTGTAAAAGACAGGAAAGTCGGAGACAGGGTTGTAATGCCGTTCAACGTAGCCTGCGGTTTTTGTAAAAACTGTTTAGGAGGATTTACTGGATTTTGTACTACGGTCAACCCAGGCTTTGCAGGGGGCGCTTATGGGTATGTTGCAATGGGACCGTGGGTTGGAGGCCAGGCGGAATATTTACAGGTTCCATTTGCGGATTTTAATTGTTTGCCCTTACCAAAAGGAAACCAAAATGAAGCAGATTTTTCTTTATTGGCTGATATATTTCCAACGGGATACCACGGAGCGCATCTTGCAGACGTAAAACCTGGTGAGAGCGTTGCGGTTTTTGGAGCAGGTCCTGTAGGTTTAATGGCGGCATATAGCTGTACCATAAGAGGTGCTGCGGAAGTCTATTCAATAGATCATGTAAAAGAACGACTAGACAAAGCTGCCGGATTTGGAGCCATTCCCATTAATTATGACGACGCGGACCCTGTCGAACAGATTAAAAGTCGAAGGTCTGGGAGCGGAGTGGATAAAGCTATAGATGCTGTAGGTTACCAGGCTACAAGTGCTGGATCTTCAGCTGCTGGAGGTGAACAGGATGAAGTACCTAATATTGTATTAAACCAATTGATCGACGTCGTTAATCCTACTGGCGCCCTTGGAATTCCTGGTTTATATGTACCTTCTGATCCAGGAGGAGTTGATGAAAATGCTAAACGTGGAGCTCTTTCCATAAACTTCGGGAGATTATTTGAAAAAGGACTCAGGTTGGGCACCGGTCAATGCAATGTGAAAAGTTATAACGCTTACTTACGCGACCTGATTATAGCTGGTAGAGCTGAACCCAGCTTTGTAGTGTCTCATGAAGTTTCATTGGATGAAGCGCCCGAAGCCTACGTAAAATTTGACCGTAGAGAGGATGGATACACCAAGGTGATTTTACATCCGTAGAAGTTTGGACGACTACTATATGAAGATTGCAGACGTAATTGTAATATTGGGGTAGTTTTTTTAATATGACTCAGCAAATACATAATCGCAACGAATTTAAGGGTAAAATCGCTTTGATCACTGGCGGGTCAAAGGGAATAGGCTACGCTACTGCAAAGAAACTGTCAGCTCTTGGGGCGATAGTTATCATAACAGGGAGAAACGTTAAGGATCTTGAATCCAGTTCAAAAGATATAACTCAGGTCGGATCTGAATGTTTTTTTTATTCTTGCGAACTGGGGAACCTTTCAGAAGTGGAAAATCTTATAAATGACGTAACGGAAAAATTCGGTTATATTGACATACTGGTTAACAATGCAGCTATTTCTCATCTCAACGAAGTGGTCAATGTATCGTCAGAGGAGTTTAATGAGACGATGCGTGTTAATTTGTTAGCTCCCATAATCCTTACCAAGGCGTTTGTTCCAAAGATGATCGAAAATGGACATGGGAAGATAGTTAATGTTTCGTCAAGNGCTGGGACNAAGGCTGAACTNAAACACACTACGTACTCTGCGTCAAAAGCAGGTTTGGATCTTTTGACAAAGACTTCGGCCCTNGAGCTTGCCAGTAAAAATATACAGGTTAATGGTATAGCTCCTACGGTAATACTGACNGCTATGGCAGAAAANTATTGGCCTCCNGGACCTGTCACTGATCAGAANCTTTCCAAAATACCGACGGGNCGTTTNGGTCTTCCAGAGGAAGTTGCNGATGTAATAGTTTTTTTGTGCTCCCNGGCGTCCAGNTATGTGAACGGTGTGATTTTACCCATTGATGGAGGAGAGTCGGCTTAATTATGAAAGCGGCCGTCCTTCAAGNAAAAAGNTCTCTTGAAATAAAAGAAATCCCAGATCCNGGGTCTCCGGGCCCTAATTATTTGAGGGTTAAAATAATTTCGGTTGGNATTTGTGGCAGTGATGTCCATTATTACACTGAGGGCAGAATAGGCGATTTTGTCGTCNAAAATCCCATGATTCTCGGGCATGAAGCATGTGGNTCTGTTGAAGAAATAGGGAAAGGTGTTCATGGGTTTCAGNTTGGGGATCTAGTTGCATTAGANCCTGGTGTTCCATGCAATTCGTGCCAANATTGTTTTACAGGAATGTATAACTTGTGTAAGAAAATNCGTTTTTGGGCCACNCCTCCTGTAGATGGGGCNTTAACGGAATATGTNTTGCATCCTGCNTCGTTTACATATAAACTACCTGACGATTTGGACCCATCTGTTGGTCCCCTNATAGAGCCNTTATCCGTTGCNGTACATGCGGCGAGGAAGACCNGTGTTGAAACGGGAGATNTAGTATTTGTTAANGGATCGGGTACGGTTGGATGNCTTGTTTCAGTAGTATCAAAAATGGCTGGAGCCCATAAGGTGATTTCGAGCGATAANAATGATAATCGTCTTGAATTGGCACGTTCCATGGGTGTCGATAAGACTATAAATATTGAGTCCNAAAATTTACAATCCGAAGTTTTTAAATATACNGACGGTATGGGCGTTAATATTGCNTTTGAGTGTTCGGGAAACAATAAGGCNCTGAACGAGTTGGTATCANCAGCAGGGCCNGGAGCGAAAATAGCTTTAATNGGTATGGGTAATGAGCACTCTCCCCTNGACACCGTCAAGGCTATGTCGAAGGAACTGGAGATTTANTCGATATTCAGATATGCGAATGCNTATAAGAAGGCNATATCAATAGCTGGAGGCAGTNGTTTTAATATAACNCAGTTGGTGACAGACAGGTTCGAAATAGANCAAGTTGNTGAAGCTTTTGATTATGCCGTTAGNCCCGATTCTAGAACTTGTAAGATATTCATTGATTTATAAAAAATGTANCGAANTTTTACTTTATTAAAGATGCTGAAAAATGTTAATACATCCGATGTTTTATCTGCCATGGANATGGGTTGTATTACTATGTCNAATGTTTTTAACCCGAACGACAATAATGTGCCATATTTTGCTTCAGAGGTTCTTCCTAATCCTCNATTAGGTTTTAGTGAAAAACATTCAGAATCACATGTTCCAGGAAGGCATTTAAANGCTNTNTTAAATACTGAANATGTCACTGNTTTAAAAATAAAAAACGACACTATACTTAATCATAAAAATGCGGCTTTTTATTCCTATTCCGGAGTATTACCATTCCCNCTCAATAGGGCTAAAACCGGTGGAGACCTCGTAAATTTTAACGAACATAATTTTAGAGAAGGATTTCACGCCCTCTACCCGTTNATAAAGTATCGTAAGTCTACCGAAGCTATGGAAATCGCCAAAAAAAGTATTTCTGCNATTTTTGATTTATGGGATNTGGANAACGGTTGGGATTATGAAACGTTATCTNCCGNNCACGACCTCACGTTTGTTCCGGGGGAACATACCTTTATTACTGGATTGGGAAGGGCAATAGGGCCCCTAGTGAAATTATATGATTATACTAACTATGAACCAGCGATCGANCTTGCTGAAATGCTTGTTGAGAAAGCGACAAAAGAATTTTTTTNACAGGACGGATCGTATGATCCAGAAANGTTTGGTACGCATACTCATTCGACGACTTGNGTGATGTCATCCTTGGCACAATTTGCCGANCTAAAAAATGATTCATCACTACTCAAGACNGTCAAANTTTTTTATGATAACGGTCTTTGGGANATTAGAGATCAAATAGGCTGGGTAATAGAGAATAGTGGTCCCAGCAGTGAGCCAGATAGAGGNGAATGCAATAANACCGGAGATATAGTAGAAACAGCACTTATTCTTGGTAAAAACGGTTATACAGAATATTTTGAAGATGCTGAAAGGATTTTNCGTTGTCACCTTCTCCCNNCTCAGTTAAGAGACAATTCGTTTATCCCAGAAACNCCAAAAAACCATGANATTGACGGTCTTAATAATGTGGCTGANCGGCATTTGGGAGCGTTCGGNTTTCCTGCTCCCTATGGGCATTGGCCCGTCGATCAAATTCTAGATTCCGACCGCCCGACACATCCTTGGTTTTCGAGAGATAGAATCAGTTTNAATATGGANATNGTTGGGGGTACCGTAGCTTCGTTATGTGAGGTTGTTAGAAACATTGTTTTAGAATACGATTCCCACTATCAAGTAAATCTTTTTTTTAATTCATCAAAAAAGNTGGNTGGCCCTGNTTTGTTTATTAATGATATGGGCAACAACGTAAAATTAAAGNTTGTAAAACCTAAGGATATATGGGTGAGAATCCCGTCTTGGGCCACGAATTTACCAATTGAAGTTNCTGGAACNGTTGGGCACGTGATAGNTGATGAATTCATTAAAATTTCCGAAACGAAACCNGACCAAGAGGTTGATATAAAATTTCAGTTACCAAGAAGAGAAATTATTTTGAATCATAGGAAAAGAAAAATNAATGTCACATTAATGGGTGACAATGTAGAAACGATGGATAATTTCGGTGCCAACTGTACTTTCTTCCCATCCGNNTCATAGGTCAAAAATATTAAACTAACCAGTGNCTTTCCAATCCTAACTGGGCCTAGCCTAAAGAAAAAAGGATTGTTTTACNGTTTANTCTGNACTCTGNACTTTCTTNCGTAAGTCACCGCCGACATCCTGATATAGCATACTATTAATAGCCAAATGNAGGTTTTCGGCGTCATCTGTCCCTATGCGGAATTTCTTTGACGACTTATAAATAATTTCTATTGCTGTAAGACCAGATATGTTCCACATCCACCCTTTGGGAGTTCTCCTTATTCCAAATCCCCACCAAAATGAATTTTTGACAATATNCACTGATTCNATATCTTGGAGTTNTATGTAACGTCGTATCACGCCTAAGCCGTAAGCCATTTTTATATGGGTTTCGTTGGTCTCCACCGTCAAACCTTGAAACAGCATCAACATCAAAAACCCAAGTCCAATGTAAAATAAACCGAGCCAGAATAAAAAGGGGATTAGGGTTAATCCAATTACAACGAATGTTCCCAAAGCTGCCCACAGCCACGTTGAATGTTGCCGATGCTTATACATAAACCCCATTCTATAAAATATCATTTCAAAAATTAACCTACATTCATCAGGTTGTTTTTTTGAAATGGTTTAGGTTTTCAGTTGTTTTTTTTCTTTATAAATTTTAATTGTCTCCAAGCTTCATACGATACGACGGCAACGGCGTTGGATAAATTCAGACTACGATTGTTAGGTTGCATTGGGATTTTGATGGGATTTGGTATTAATTTTTCAACTTCCTTAGGCAAACCGGTATCTTCAGGACCAAAAAGTAAAGTATCGCCGATTTTGTATCTTATTTCGCTGTATAGATTGTGGGCGGAGGGCATGGTAGCAAAAATTCGGTTGATATCATGGGTTTTTACATACTCGTCCAAGGAAGAGTACATTTGGACTATTGATAGGTCGGAATAATCTAAAGCAGCTCTTTTAAGGTCTTTGTTCTCTAGGCTGAATCCTAACGGTTTAATTAAATGTAGCTTAGCTCCAATATTTGCACATAACCTGATGATATTTCCCGTGTTGTGCGGAATCAAAGGGTTATATAGCAATATATTAATCAATTAAATTCGATCATTGTTTGGACAATACTTTTAGGCTAACTCGACTCAAACATATTAACATAAATATACGAGATCATATAAATTTCGCTTTATTGTTTGGACTATTGTTGTTTGAGCAAAAACAAGCCTTAATGTATTTTCAATACTATGCGAAGACACGATGTAGACGCAATCAGAGTTATAGCCTTGGGTCTGTTGATTATTTATCATATTTTGATAAGTTTCCAACCTTGGGCCAAGGTTATTTATTTCATACCTAATAAACAATCATTGGAACACTTGTGGGTCCTTATGGAAATGATTAACATTTGGCGTATTCCTATTTTGTTTGTAGTTTCCGGAATGGGGATTTGTTTCGCCATGAGGCGAAGAACTTGGGTTGAGTTACTTAAAGATAGGACCGTTAGAATTTTTGTGCCTTTCATGTTTGGTATGTTTTTTGTGGTCCCAATTTTCCTTAACATATTTAATATGTATTTTGGCTTAGATTTGTTTTGGTTTCCTCTTCCAGGACACCTATGGTTCTTGGGTAATATTTTTTTATACGTCATAATATTGCTCCCACTTCTTTATTATTTGAAAAAGGAACCACGGAACGCTTTTGTTGGGGTAGTGGAAAAGTTAATCGCTAAACCGGGGGGAATAATATTTTTGTTCTCAATACCGTTATTTGTACAGACATTAATCATAAATCCTAAAAATTATCCTGGTTTTGCCCTTGATTTGCCACATGGACTGTCGCACGGCTTTATTTGTTTTTTTTGTGGTTTTCTATTTGCTTTACTTGCTGAAAACTTTTGGTCTGCAGTGAAAAGTTTGCGTTTTATAACTTTAATTATGGCATTTTTATTGTATCTTTTACGTACTTTCTACCCTGATATTTTTCCAGCGGGTTTGGTTAGTAATTTATTTTTGGCGTTTGAGTCGACGAACTGGATGTTAGCTGCATTTGGATTTGGAGCCACATATCTCAACAAAAATTCCCCGTTGTTAAATTATTCAAGGATCGCGGTATTCCCGATTTACATAGTACATTTGCCGATACAGTTTTTCGTTTCAAGTATTTTTTTCCCTTTACCCTTTCCGGCTATAGCAAAATTGATAGTACTAATAGTTGCCACTTTTGGTTTAAGTATTTTGGTATTTGAACTTCTAAAGCGCGTTAAATGGGTTGGTTTTTTGTTTGGCATAAAGATCGAACAGATGAGCCCAACGGAAGACCGTTTAGTTTGAAATACTCAAATATATACAATTTGATTTAGTATAAAAACATGTCTTGTGAAAATGTAAATAATCAAGAACGAGAAGAAGGATTGCTTGCTTTAAGACATCTGGTGAGTGTATCCCCTGAATTCCGTAAAATAAGTGAGAAAACGGGCGTCCTAAATGTATACCCTAAGGATGATACTAATATATTTTTTTCACTTGTCAGAACTGTGGTAGGTCAAATGCTTAGTCGATCGGCGGCTAGGACAATTTTCTCTAGATTGATTGGCAGATTGGCAACAGGCGATATTCTGAAACCCTCCGACATCCAAAATGCAAGTATTCGTATTTTGAGAGAATGCGGTCTTTCTCAATCTAAGTCGATTTGCATCAAGGAAATTGCTGATTCAGTTGAATCTGGCAATATACCAGACGTAGAAAGAATTAATGGTATGTCTGATGAAGACATAATTAAATCGTTTACAAAAATTAAAGGTGTTGGAAGATGGACTGCCGAAATGATTATGATATTCGAGCTAGGCCGACCAGATGTTATGGCACTTGGAGATACCGGAGTATTGAGAGGATATCAAAAACTTAAGTCTGGTCAACGGGGAAGGACATTGAAATCGCTGCAGAAAATAAGCGTTAAATGGAAACCATACAGATCATACGCTGTTCTGTACTTATACCGAGTTGCGGATGAATGAGATTTAGATTTGAATATATCGGACAGGACAGCTCCGTGATTCGGCTTAACCTTGATAAGTATAAAGTACCTTATTTGTTGTTGTTGATGATGGTTTTGGTAACATGTGATTCCTCTAGTGGTACATTTACCAGCTGAACGCGTTGTCACTAATCTTGATGATTTATCAATAAGCAGTTTTGCCCGACACGGATTTAAACAAGTAAAGGAACTGGATAAAAATTATCTTGAAGGAGTTCAAGAAGTTTGGTTCGGTTATTATGATAAAAGAGACCTAGAGATTAGAATTTACGATTCCCATAAAGCAGCACTTCAATTAGGAGTAAAACCCGCGAGGGAGGCAATCGACAATAATAAAGTTGTTTTTAACACATCCAATAAATACTCAGGATATGCAGATTATTTAGTTGTAGGAAATGCCGTTCTGCTCTGCCAGCGCGAACTGGCCAGTTGCCTAAACTTAACAAAAACTATGGGTTTATTAGAACCTTTTTAACAAATCCCTAATTTTTGATTATCAAGGTTTTATAATTACTGATATGTGTGGTCGTTATACTCTTTATAAAAATACCGAATATCTGTTTAGAAGATTTGGAATCGGTGATGTAGATATAAGTGTTTCTGAGAATTTCAATGTAAGTCCTGGGCAAAAAATGCCTGTGATTACATACGCAAAATCTGGAAATAGACAAATTGAATTTATGCAATGGGGTATTAGTCCCGACTGGTCCGGCGGTAATAAAACGCCACCAAAACTTATTAATGCCCGTGGTGAAACAATTTTTGACAAACCGCTCTGGAGTCGGCTAATAAAAACCAGCCGATGCCTAGTACCCGCAGACGGATTTTATGAATGGAAGAAAACCGGTTTTGGTACTAAAACCCAAAAATTACCTTTTTACATTCACCCACTCGAAATGGATTTATTTAGTTTTGCGGGTGTTTGTAAAACCTCTTATTATGAAGGTTTTGAAACATCTAAAACATATTCGATTATCACCACCGAACCCAACAAAGAAATGGCTGATATTCACAATAGAATGCCTGTGATATTGGATCAAAAAGAAGAGTCTTTGTGGTTAGATGTGTCAAAAAACAACTCTGTAGAAATTCAGACTATGATAAACCCTTATGAAAATAACGGACTGGAGATATATAAAGTAGGGAACGATGTTAACCACCCCGCAAATAACGGGAGGAATCTGATTTTGCGAATAAACAGTTAACCTACAGACTTAACGCTGGTGGTTTGTTTCACGTGTTATCACTTTTCTGTAGTTTGCTACACGCAAAGCAATTAAATAAAGACCTCTGTTTTTGATCCAATCGAATTGGTCATTCTTGCTTCTTCAGCTAGAAAATTTTTCTCACGTTCGGTTATAGGGTGGAACTGTTTAACCGCGTCCAACCCTTTTAAGAATAATCCAGGATCCCCCGGAGGAAGGAACGAGACGACGGGCTGAGATAAGGTAAATTTCACAGAAAGGTTTATCATTTTGGTATCATCCAATGGTTGGTACCAGCAATTTTTGTATTTCCTTATGCTCGGATTGTCCCATAATTTGTGGGCCATCGCCTTTAGTGCCAATATTGCTATGTTTTTATCCTTACAAATCTTAATTAATTCTGGTCCGAAATCGTTTTTTAATATAAGGGCCCAGTTTACTGGGAATAGTATAGAGTCGAAATTAAAATGGTCTATAAGCAGTTTTGCCACTTCTATCGAATGGCAGGAAAATCCCAGATACCTTACTTTTCCTTCTTCCCTTGCTGTGACTAGGGTTTCCATGGCCCCATCACTCCGCGTAGCCTGAATGAAATCATCTTTCGTTTTCATACCATGCAACTGGTACAGGTCCACATAGTCAGTTTTTAGTAGCCGGAGGGAATTTTCTAAATCCAACCTTGACTCTTGTGAGTTTCGTTTACCCGTTTTGCAGGCAAGGAAAATTTGTTTTCTATAATT
>PCAX01000014.1 GCA_002730795.1 Chloroflexota bacterium | reverse complement strand
TCCGGGCATTTCACTATCAGGGAATAGCACTCCGGAATCTATTATTAAAATGTCCTTCGGTGTTTCAACTACCATCATATTTTTTCCAAAATCCCCTAGTCCACCCAAGGGTATGATACGTATCCAGTTATTATCATTCATGAGATGACTCATCCACATATTCTTTATTTTTATAAGTAAGCGGATCCACTACGCTATCGTCTTTGTTAACAAAATTTAGAAATCCTGGGGATAACGACCATAATAGAATTTCCGGTAACCTTTTTATGTCAATGTCTAATGATCTAAAAAAATCCTTATTTCTTAGAGCGGCTGCTGGATGGTATATAGGGTATAATGCTCGGTTTTTCCAATGGAATAATTTACCATGATCGAGTGATATTTTGCCTTCTGGCCTAAAGTGTAAAAGAGAATAACGTCCCATGCTTACTACAATTCTTGGGTTTACAATATTGATTTGCTGGTCAAGATAGACTTTACATGATCGAACTTCATTTGGTAGAGGATCTCTATTTTTTGGCGGTCTGCACTTTACTACATTTGTTACGAATATATCCTCCCGGTAAATCGGGATATTTTCTAACAACTTGTTGAGTAATTTTCCTGCTTTTCCGACGAAAGGTATTCCCAATTTATCTTCGTTTACTCCTGGGGCCTCGCCGATGAACATTAAGGAACAAGAATTTGGACCGTTCCCGGGGACAGCGTGGGTTCTATTTTTGTGAAGTTCACACTTTGTACAGCTGTTCACTTCTTTGGCAATTTCATCTAGAGAGCCGTATGTGACACTGTTGTTGAATCCTACCAATACGGTAACGTCTCTTTGTTGCTAAATTTTTGGACTACATACGAATAGAACACTAATCTATTTGTGAATTGTGAGGACAATAAGCTTAATAAACTCCAGTTTAATCTGATACCCCATTTTCCTTAAGATAGTTAACAGCATCATTAACCGTCAAAATTTTTTCTGCATCTTCATCGGATATTTCTAAAGGCTCTTCATCTGATCCAAATTCTTCTTCTATTGCCATAATTAATTCGACAACATCCAGAGAATCCGCTTCCAAATCTTCAGTAAAAGACGACTCAGGTTTGATGCTTTCCAGATTTGTCGATAACTTATCAGCTGTAATTTCACGTACCCTGTCTAGTACACTGGCCATTTCTTTCCTCCATATTAATATGTAGTTTTACCATCTAGCTGTTTGGTTACAATTTTCTTAACATCGATGTTATATCAATTTAGGTTACATTAAAAGAGTAACAAGTACACCATTTATCAATGATCCTGAAGAATCAGACCCTAAATACGACGCTACTTCTATTGCTTCGTTTATAATCACGGGTTTTGGTGGAGGGTTTTCCAAAAGTGATTCTGAAACTGCGACCCTGAGGGTATTTCTATCTATCGACGACATTTCAGAAAGATTAAATTTAGTAGCTGCTTTCGATATTTTCCCATCTAAATAGTTTAGATTTTGGTTAACCGTTTTTAATATCTGTTTCGCTAAAAGTTGATCGCCTTTGGAAATAGAATGTTTATCAAGGAGTCTTGAAGACACCACATCAGTATCGATACCAGTCATTTCAAATTCATATAAGGATTGAACTGATACGATTCGTGCTAAACGTCTTCCGCTTTTTGTTTTGGGTGTGAATTCCGAAATCCTCGTACCTTCAACTAGATCATCGAGCCTATCTGTAGACATAACATTAAATGGTTTCTATATATTTCATTAAAAATGGAACAGTTATTATATGGGCAAAGTATCACAATTTCTTAAAAGTCAAGCTGCATATGCTTGAACATCTTCGAATGTGCTTATTGAATTTACGGAGGTCGTTTTATCGATTCTTTTCACCATACCGGAAAGTACATTACCATGCCCAATTTCAAAAAAATTATCAACCCCTATATCCAACATAAAACTAATTGTATTCTTCCACTGAACGCAAGAAGTTAGCTGCATTCTAAGTTCGTTCCTTATTTCGGTAATGGTTGTTAGAGGTTTGGCTGTGACATTTCCAACAATTGGTACAGTTGGTTCAAAAAACTCCACATTTTCAATAGCTTCATCGAGACCGTTTTGTGCGGAACTCATCAGTCCTGAGTGAAATGCACCATCCACTTGTAACGGGATGGCTCTTTTCGCTCCCCGTCTTGTCCCTAGATCTATAGCCATGGCTAATGCTCTATGGTCACCCGAAATTATAATTTGTTCAGACGTGTTTATAGTTGAAATTTCAGCCCCTGATTCTCTACACACCTCTGAAGCACTAACCTCATCCAACCCTATAAAAGCCGCCATGCCTCCAGGGCGTTTTTCACATGCCATCTGCATATGTTTACATCTCTCCAGAACTAGTTTTACTGCATCAGAAATCGAAATTACTCCAGCTATAGCTAAAGCCGAATATTCTCCTAAACTATGCCCGGCCGTTACGTGAGGGGTTTGTAACGCACCTGTTGACTCTTCCATGGCACGCCACGACGCGATTGAAGTGGCGAGAATGGCTGGTTGGGTATTTTCGGTACGAACTAAGTCTTCTTTTTTTCCTTCGAACATTATTTTGCTTAGAGGACGATCTAAAATATCATCTACTTCTTCGAATACATCCCTAGCGGCAATCGAATTTAGGTAAAGGTCTTTACCCATCCCGATCCCCTGGGAACCTTGTCCGGGAAAAATAAAAGCGATTTTTTCGTTTTTCATAGTGGTCATAATTTTTTTATACACTATCCCGCAGATCTCGTTTGGGTTGGTTGATCATTTGCGGTTTCATTTGAAAGTTGGTTATCGCGCGACCACGTTCCAGGCATGGTTCTACCTTTATAATTTCCACAATACGGGCACAATCTATGTGGTTGAATAACCTCTTGGCACCCTCCGCATTTTGATAAAGACGGCGAACCAATTGCATCGTGGGCGTTACGTCGCCCTTTCCTTGATCTTGAATGTTTTTTCTTTGGAAGTGGAGCCATTAGTGTTCCTCAACCATTAATTCTGGACATTTTAGTACTATTTTTCAAGTGTATTTTTATCCTAATAATCAAATTATTTTTGTTTGGCATATTTAAATTTGTATTCTACATGAGATACAGCATGGACTGGAACTGGTCTTTTATTTCAGCAATGATCTACTTATAACAAGTCGTTGTATTTCGGAAGTTCCTTCATAAATTTCTGTTACGCGCTGGTCTCTATACATTCTTTCAACGGGAGATGGTCTAAAATATCCCGTTCCTCCGTGTATTTGGACTGCTTTATTAACTATCTTACCCGATGCCTCGGACGCATATAATTTTGCCATAGCCGCTTCTTTTGAATAATTTAGACCTTTATCGTGCCTGCTAGCTGCCCTATAAGTCAAGAGTCTAGCTGCGTCGAGTTCTGTTGCCATATCGGCTAACATAAAGGCTATACTCTGATGATTACTTATCACAGTATCAAACGTTTTTCTTTGTTTAGCATATGATATAGAGGCGTTAAGGGCTCCTTGTGCAATGCCCACACACTGAGCGGCTATCATTATTCTACTGGAGTCAAGTATTTTTAATGCTACGAAATATCCATTGTCTTCGTCAGACAGTCTGTTTTCAATAGGGACTTCACAATTTTCGAAAATAATTTCCGCAGTGGATGACCCACGCATTCCCATTTTGCCATGTTGAGGGATTACCGATAAGCCAGGGGTGGTCCTATCGACGATTAAAGCTGTTATACCTTTGTAACCAGCCGACTTATCGCTCGTACAAAATACTATAAAAACGTCAGCAACCTCTCCGTTGGTGGTAAAAATTTTATTTCCATTTAATAAGTAAGTATTTGGATCTTTTTTTTCTATTCTTGTAGCTAAACCTAAGGCATCAGAACCATTTTGGGGTTCACTCAAAGAAAAAGCAGCTATTTTTTTACCACTGCATAAATCCGGAAGCCAACGACTTTTTTGTTCGTTATTACCAAAACGATTTATAGTTTGCGAAGCTAAAGAGACATGTGTTATTAGTACGGTACTAGATGAGCCACATACTGATGCTATTTCTTCAATGACTACCATCATGTCGACATAATTTCCGTCAGATCCGCCATATTTACTGTCCAAAGTTAGACCCGTAAACCCTAAAGTTGCTAAAGACATAAATTGTTCCCGTGGAAAAATTTCATGTTCATCTATATTTGACGCTTTAGGCCCGAGCTCGGAGAGGGCAAATTCCCGTGTTGTTTTTGCCAGTAATTGCTGTTGATCTGTATAAAAAGATTGCATTAATTTTTATTATGAAATTAGTATTTATATAAAAGTATGTTTCCTATTATAATTTCATTAAATTATTATCAATAAATATTATTACTGTAGATTATTTGAAAGGAATAGAATTTTAATCAACAAAATCAATAAAAAAGAGATGTTTTTTGAAAATGGCGAATACTTTACGAATATTGGGTGTGGATCCAGGATTAAGTAATACTGGCTACGCGATTCTTGATGTTCGTTTGGAAAAGTGGATTGCTGTAGAAGGTGGAGTAATCCGTACTAAATCAAGTGATTCGCTAGAAATTAGACTTTCAATTATTTATAAAGCAATAAGACAGGTGATTAACGAGTTTACTCCAATGGAAGTGGCTATAGAGGATCTACATTCACGTGTTAGATTTGCTAGGACAGCGATACTGATGGGGCACGCGAGAGGAGTAGTCGTTATGGCGGCCGGAGAAGCAAGTTTGGTGGTGAGTAACTATCAACCAACAAAGGCTAAGAATTTGGTCACAGGTTCAGGTCGGGCAGATAAGGAACAAATTAAACGGGCTGTTGCAATGCACTTGGATAACGATCAAATTTCAAAAAATGAACATGTAGCGGATGCTTTTTCGGTCGCTCTTTGTCATGCGATGGTTCGTGAAAAATAGGATTGGAACTATATGATAAGTTTTCTAATGGGCGAGATTAGGAATGTTAGATTGGACCCATGTACATTGGTGATAGTGTCAGCTGGAGTAGGATACGAAGTTACTTTGCCGGTGTTTGTTTATGAATCTTTAAACATTGACGGGTTGAAACCAGGAAAACATATCGAATTGGAAATTTATTATCACGTCACGGAACGTCAACCTAAACCAGTATTAGTAGGGTTTCGACATCCAGCTGAAAGAAATTTTTTCGAACAATTGATAGAAGTTGAGGGAATAGGACCAACGAAGGCTGCTTCTGCTTTGGTTTTCCCAGTATCTACTATTGCTGCGGCAATAGAAATGGAAGATTTATCAGTACTCCAACAACTTCCAGGTATCGGAAACAGAGCTGCCCAAAAAATAGTTGCAACTTTGAAAGGTAAAGTGAGTGAGACAGCCTTATTAAAGGATCGGTTGGATGTAGATTCTGATAATTTATCTGGTCAAATTAGTGTCCGCACTGAGGCTATTGAAGCTCTTTTGACCTTGGGGTACCGTTCTAACGAAGCTATGAGTAAAGTTGAAGGAGCATTTGATACTATTTCAGATGAGCCAGAAACTGTTGAAGATATCTTGAGAGAAGTTTTTAAGAGTCAAATTAACCACAATGATAAATCGTAGATACCAGGATAAATTATGAACAAAGATTCTCCAGGTAGAGAAAGAGTGGTCAAATCTAAAAAAAATGACCTTGTGAAGGTGAACGAAGAAACGTCTTTGGTAGAAGGAACCACCTACGATCTGAGACCAAAAAGCTTTGATGATTATATTGGTCAAAAAGCGGTAGTTGATACCATAATGATAGCTGTTACTGCTGCGAAGAAGCGTGGAGATCCGTTGGATCATTCCCTTTTTCATGGGCCTCCTGGGTTGGGAAAAACTACCATAGCGCATATTATTGCTAAAGAGTTGGGTAGTCAGTTGATACATACCTCGGGGCCGGCCTTAGACCGTCCCGGTGATGTAGTAGGATTGCTTTCGAATCTAAAAGTATCCGACGTTTTATTTATTGATGAGATACACCGGTTATCGCATGCGGTAGAAGAGTACCTTTACTCAGCGATGGAAGATTTCCGTATAGATTTTGTGACGGGGTCGGGCGCATTTGCAAAAACTATTAATCTACCATTAAAACCTTTTACGTTGATTGGTTCAACAACCCGAGTAGGTATGTTAAGTGCTCCTCTTCGAGAGCGGTTTGGATTAGCATATCATCTGGATTATTATTCTACTGGAGAACTCTCGAAAGTTGCTGCCCGTTCTGCCGGAATACTTGGTTTAGAAATTGATACTGCTGGTGCAGAAGAAATTGCCAAACGATCACGAGGCACTCCAAGGATAGCAAATCGACTCCTCAGAAGAGTTAGGGATTATTCTCAAGTAAAATATTCAGGAAAAATAAATCGTGATATAGCTGTTGAGGCATTAAATAAGGAAGGGGTAGATTCAATTGGGTTGGATCGCCTAGATCGACTTTATTTGGAAACGCTAGCCCGAAATTATCAAGGTGGTCCGGCAGGAATTCAAGCATTAGCTGCCACAATAAATGAAGATAATCAGACATTAGAAGATGTTGTGGAGCCGTTTTTATTAAAGATTGGATTTATTGTTAGGACTCCGCAGGGGCGAAAAGCAACAACAGACGGAATGTCACATGTTGGTTATTCCATTGGCACCAATTCTATACAACGTAAATTGATATAAATCAGGTAATACCTTCACGCCATTCTCTAGTTACTTCCTTAATTAAATCATCCGGAATGTCGTCGAATGAGGAATAATTTAAGGAATACATATGCGAATATAAACCGTTAGTAGTAACCAATTCATCATGGGTACCAGTTTCAATAATCTTACCATCCTGTAATACAATGATCCTGTCTGCGCTCCTTATAGTGGCCAACCTGTGTGCTATAACCATTCCTGTGCGACCCTTCAGTAACTTTGAAAGAGCATCTTGTATCAACATTTCTGTATAGCTATCTACGCTCGCGGTGGCTTCATCAAGAATTAGAATTTTAGTGTTGGCCACTATCGCCCTTGCAAAAGACAGCAATTGCCTTTGGCCAAGGGAAATATTGCCACCTCTTTGTTCTAGCATCGAGTCATACCCGTCGGGTAATTGGCATATAAAGTTATGTGCGCCAACAGCCTTTGCTGCTTCTACAACTTCAGAGAGTGGACAATCAACATTAACGTACCGGATATTTTCTATGACTGTTCCTGTAAATAAAAATGGTTCTTGAAGTACCATGCCAACCTGTTGTGACAAAGAACTCTGAGTGACATCTTTGACGTTTTTACCTCCAACAAATACTTCACCTTCCCAAACGTCATAGAACCTATGTGTCAACGAAGTGATCGAAGTTTTACCAGAACCAGTAGGTCCAACCAGTGCGACGGTTTCCCCAGGTTCTACTTTGAAGCTAATGTTCGTTAAAATTGGTTCATCTGGTACATATCCAAACGTTACATTTTTAAATTCTATTGACCCATCAATGTTTTTTAAAGTTACTGCATTTGGTTTATTTTTTACTTCGATTGGAACGTCAATTACTTCGAAAATTCTTTCTCCAGCGGCCATAGCCCTTTGAAAAATTGAGTAATGCATTGTCAACTGTCTTATTGGATCAAAAAAACGTTGGACATAAAGCATAAATGCAACCATGACCCCGACTTCCAAATTTCCCTTAGATACTAATAAACCTCCTCCAAAAATAATTACCGCCAGTGCAATCCCCGTTAATGTATCTACAATTGGCATCATAATCACTCCGAAACGAGCTGCTTTGTTTTGAGCCGCAAGATTATCGTGAGCCAGAATGTCGAAGAGCGAGTAGTTTACTTTTTCACGGGTCAACCCTTGGACTGCTCGTATACCATTTATGTTTTCGGCAAGCGATCCGCTAACTATTGATGCAGTTACTCGAGATCTAATAAAAGCTTTTCTTGCAAAAGGTAACCAAATTACACGGATTAATAAAAGTGCCGGCACAACACCTATCATCATCAATGCAAGCCGCCAGTCTAAAAAGAACAGTGTCAAGACGACCCCTAAAATCAATATTATGTCTCCTACCCCTACTGTTATAGTATGTAAAAATTCTTGTAGGGCTCCTACGTCACCTTGAAGTCGTGACATCATACTACCGACTTGAGTCTTATCCATAAAGGATAGGGATACACGTTGGAGATGTTCAAACATGCTTCGCCGTAATTGAATTAGAACTCGTTCCCCTATACGACCAATAATTAATTCTTGAAGATAATTGCCCACAAAATTAAGCGCTATTGTGGTAAAGAATAAGGTTACGCATATCGTCAATATTTTTGTGTTTTCCACACCAGCAACTAACGCTGAATCAATAGTATATTTCACAATAAGAGGTAGCAGAACGGCTGTTACCGAAAACAGCAACACCGTTAGCATCGAAAAGATTATGAGTTTACGATAGGGAGATAGATATCCCGTAAACCTCTTAACGACTTTATGATCATAAGCGCTTCCAAATATATCCTCACTTATAGTGGAACTTCTTCTAATCGATGCTTTAGGGGGGATACTACCTGGAGTTGAATCTTCAACGTTCATTTTTTATTTTTTCTGACTTATTTTTATCGTCGGGCCTTATTTGTAACTTATAAAGCTCAGCGTATTTACCATTATTATTGATTAGTTTATTGTGGTTTCCTCGTTCGATAATTTTTCCTTTTTCAATAAAAAGAATTTCATCGGCGTGCATTAGGGAAGATAATCGGTGAGAAATAATTATTGATGTTCTGTCCCTGCTTATCTCTTGTAATGCAACGCGAATTTTTTGTTCAGTAGCAGCGTCAACTGAAGACGTTGAATCGTCAAAGATAATGATTTTTGGGTTAAGTAATATGCTTCTGGCTATAGATAGGCGTTGTCTTTGTCCACCCGATAATGAAACTCCCCTTTCACCGATCATCGTGCTGAATTTGTTTGGCAGTCTACTTATATACTGATACATCTGGGTGTTTCTAGCTGCCGTTTCTACATCAAGGTCTTCGGCCCATGGATTACCGTAGGCGACATTATGGTCTATCGAAGCTGTGAACATGAATGAATCTTGTTCTACAACGCTGACCGCGTGTCGTAGTGAGTCCAAAGTAACGTCTTTAATATTTTGGCCATCAATGGTTATCGCACCAGATGACGGATCGTAGAATCTGGGAATAAGATGGGCTATAGTAGATTTACCGCTGCCAGGGGGACCAACTATACCAACTACATGACCGGGTTTAACCTCAAACGTTACTCCATTTAATGTGTGCTCCCCTTCATAACCAAAATGCACTTCTTTAAATTTTAATACCCCTTTTGTTATGGTTAATTTGGTTGAACCTTGTGAGTCTTCAATATCTGAAGACATATCTAATACTGAAAAAAGCCTGCCCCCTGATGCAGCTCCTCTCGCGAATGCATTTACCATCATTCCAAGCATTCTTACTGGAGCCTGTAGAATACTCATAAAAGCCAGAAAAGTGGTTAACTCTCCTATTGTGATACTACCGTTAATTACCTTCAATCCCCCTACCCATAAAACTAGGCCCATAGCTGTCAGGAAAGAAATGCCTATTAAAGATACGTTCTTAGATTTTATCTGTACTTGGTTATTGGCAATTGTTAATGCTTCTTCGGAAGCACGGTCGAATTTATCCATTTCGTGTGTTTTTGAAGCAAATGACCGTACCACTCTGATGCCGCCAAGATTTTCATCCATTACTTTTGAAAGTATCGATAATTTTTCTTGTAATGCAAACCAAGATGACCTCAATTGAAGTCTCGCAGCTGTTGCCCGCCAGCCAGCAAATGGTACAAAGCTTAAACTTATAATTCCCAAAACCAAGTCAGCTGATAAAACCAAGTAGGTGCCCGTTCCTATTAATACCACCAAGTATATTGACCTAAGTACCGCAGTTCGTACAAACATTGATACTCCTTCTATATCAAGAATACCTCTAGTTATAAGATCTCCTGTATGTATATGCGAATGGTAACTAAAACTGAGTTTTTGAAGTTTCTGATAGTAAAGAAGTCTAAGTTCGTATCCAATATGTTGACCTATAGATTCACCTGAATAGTTGTAGGCCATAGTAAATATGCCACGCATGATAGAGGAAATTAAAAGTAGAACGCCACTAAAGATTAATTGATCACTAACGTCTGCGTTTTCTGCACTAAAAACATCCATCGCTATGTCTACTGAAGAACCAAGTAATATTGGAATCCAGAGCTGGAACCCGGCGGCACCAAATATCGTTATGACACCAAAAACTAAGAGAAGCTTTTGTTTCAAGGCCATTTTTATTATCCGGATATAAGTCCCAGATATTTGTGTACGGTTTGTTATTTTTGGTTTTAACGTCATTAAACCACGGATTTAAAAGAAATTTAATCAGTCAACCTAATCATTGTTTACTAATAATTAACTGACTTATTACTTATAATTACATTTCCCCAACTGTATTTCATTTAGTTAAATGTTGTATTTTTTATAAGATGACAATCAATGTACGAAATATTTTGAAAATAGAATGAGGAAACAGAAAAATCTACGATACTTTTTGAGATATGCGAGGAAAGGTGATGTAAAAATTATCGATTCAATAAACTTGAGTGCCTCAATTCAAAAAAATTTTGTACAAAGTGTTAAAGAGTTGGAGGATTCATCTTCCGTAATTATTGTGGTAACCAGAAATTGGAGCCGCACTGAAAAAATCAAAAACCCAAGAGAATTAATAAACCAGGCATACCAAAAAGATCAGAATAACAATAGATCCCTGGTTCCAAAATTTATCATTAAGGTTTTTGATTTTATAATTCGAACTAAGCCACCTATTGATTATGTGATTGGATTTATTTCCTTAAGGCAAGTAATTGAGGAAGTTCATGTAATGATGTTGGCCATTAAACCGGATGAACGTCGTAATGGGTTAGGAGAGCTATTGTTGATAGGGGCCCTGCAGGAAGCTATTAAAAGAAAGGCCCGGACCGTAACCTTGGAAGTTCAGTCTTCGAATTTATCTGCTCAAGCGTTATACAAAAAATATGGTTTTATTGAAGTTGGCGTGAGAAAAAATTATTATAGTAAAAATGAAAATGCATTAATATTAACTACACCAAACATCAATTTAGATAATTTCAAGGATATACTTTTTAAATCTTTTGAGGCGTACAAATTTCGCTTCAAGCGTAAGACTGTTGAGTTGGTTTATCCCCCTTTAACCCCATTAAATAAATAACCCTTTTTATTTTAAATGCATTGACGAAAGAAGGTTTAGTAATTCATTCAGGGTAAAATCATCTATGGTTGGTGTAGGTTCACGTACGGATGCGTCTTCAATTAATCCTCTGAACTTCATTATATGTTTTCTGATACTGAGACTGATTCCAGCCGAATTTTCGTAACGTATTAGCGGTAACCACTGAAAAAATAAATCTCTGGCTGAATCCAAATCACCACTAATTACTTTTTTATAAATTGACGTTAATATTTCGGGATATGCGAATCCTGTCATCGTTCCCGCAGCGCCTCTTCCCAGTTCCTCTAGGAAAAAAACGCCTCCGAGTCCACCGAATACCAATATTTTCTTATTTGTAGTTTTTAATATAGATGATATTTTTGGTGGAGTTGGCGGATCTTCGAGTTTTAACATTTGTATAAGAGGAAAACTATCACATAATTTTGATATCAACTCGGCGCTAAGGTGAACACCTGATTCGGTCGGTAAATCCTGTAATACGATTGGTATATTGGAGGTTTCTTGAGCTGCATTAAAATAGTTAGATATTGCATTTTCATTTGGTTTACTAAGCCTGGACGGGCATGCCATGATTGCTGATGCTCCTAAGTTTTGAGCTGAACGGATTCTAGATTTTAGTATGATGGTACTATCAGAAGATACGCCGACGATTACTTCTATTCGGTTATTCACGGAATTAACTATGTATTCGATTACTTTGTCTCGTTCGGATTCTAACATCCTGTTGGCTTCCCCCATTACCCCTAGAGTTACTACTCCGGAACAGCCCGATTTAACCGCATGGTTGATTAACGTATTAAATGAAGAATAATCTATATCACCGCCGTTGATGAACGGTGTGGGCAACATGAAATGGACGCCCGGAAAATTGTTTTTTTCGCTTGTTGTGAAGGTCACAGTTCCTATATTCGATATATTCTGAAGGGGTTAAGTGTTGTTGCCAGGTTCTGAATTATCATAATCATATTCATAATTAAGTTTGATAAATTCCTGCTGATCTTCGGGCACTTGATCCTCAGGAAATATTGCATCCACTGGACATACTGGTTCACATGCTGCACAATCTATGCATTCGTCGGGGCTTATAAAAAGTTGATTGTCTCCTGGGTTTGAGTATATGCAATCAACAGGGCAAACATCAACACAAGACCCATCCATAATGTCCACGCAATCACGCCCAATGATGTAAGTCATAGTTATCGGTCTCCTAGGTTTTTTTGAGTTCGGGTTTACAGTTCGATAGCAATATTTAATATTTCATGGTCTAATGTCCGCCACACCCGCAGCCTCCGCCGCCACAGCCCCCACCTCCTCCGCCACCACCACCACCACATCCACATCCTCCTCCTCCGCCACCACCACCACCACATCCACATCCTCCTCCTCCGCCACCACATCCACAACCACCCGCAAAATTTGGATTAGATATAACAAATCCCGATCGCTGAAACCCTTCTACGTAATCGATATTAGATCCTTCGAGCATAGGGGCGCTTTTTAGATCTACTACTGCTTTAACATTTCCTTCAACTACGACATCGTCTTCGTGTGGAGATTCTTCCAGCCCAAAGACGTATTCAACCCCGCCCTGTTCATTTTGTGAAACGGAAATCCTCAGGTACTGTTCCAAGGCATCTTGCTCTTTCAAAACTTCATCCAATTTAATTACCGCCGCTTCAGTAAATCCGAGTGTCACTTTTTCTGTGACCATAATTAACTCCTAATCAACGGTTTTACTTCTTGTATGAATTTTACAAGAAATATACGACAACTAACTAAATGATACGACAACATCGATAACGTTTGAAGAGGCTAATTAAAAAGTTACAATTACTGTATTTCGTTAAATTTATTTAACATTTGACTATTTACGACTATTTATATGCTCTTATTGGACGTAAAATGTAGGTAATCATTAAAAACTTGACTAACTAAGTGATAATGGGCAAAAAACATATTTTTAGGCGTTATTTGTGACTTATGATGATTAATAATAACGCTAATGCCGTGTCATTACCATCACACAAGTACATAATCAAAGGATATGGAGGTGAAAGCATGGATGAATTAGACAGAAGTATTGTAACTATACTTGAGTCAAATGGGAGAGCTTCGAATGCCGAAATATCTCGGTCTCTTAACGTTAGTGAAGGTACGGTAAGGAGACGTCTAAAAAAACTTATTAACGATCAGATAATTAATATAGCAGCACTAGCTGACCCAAAAAAATTGGGATACGAATCTGAAGCGCTGATAGGAATACAGGTGGATCCAGGCAAGGTTGAAGATGTTGCTCAGTCCATTTTGAATTTGCAATACACTAAATGGATATCCATAACAACTGGAACCTATGATGTTTTTACTTGGGTTGCATTACCTACAGCCGAAGCTTTGGGAATATTCCTTAGAAGCCAAATAGGTATAATTGAAGGTGTTAGAAAAACGGAAACCTTTGTCAGCTTACAAGTGGTTAAACGCTAGTTGAATTAATTGAGCTGGTTGATGTTCCCAAATAAGCTTCGTAAAAATTACCAAATTATGGTTTTTTAAAAAAACAATGAGTCCCAGAGAATTGCAGGTGTTAGCTTCATGCAATATGTAATAAGACGCTCGGTAAATATCATTGATTTTGTTGGAATTTCATCCGTCAAAGAGAAACCTTTATTGGTTGCGATTTTCCCGACGATATCGAATTGGTATTTATTTGGCACAGCAATTTTTGGAGCCGTTCTTGTATCTTTTTTAGCCCAGCTAAAATTTTATTTACCAGGGAATCCGGTTCCCGTAACATTACAGGGTTTTGGAGTACTAGTTTTAGGGGGTGTTTTGGGGTGGAAATGGGGACTTGTTTCCGTACTGTTTTATTTTATTTCTGGGTTGGTTGGATTACCAGTTTTTGCTAATGAGAATCAAGGCAATTTATTTATCAATTTAGATATATCTGAGGTTGTTAAAGGATATAACTACGTTTTTATGGGAGTAACCGGAGGGTATTTGCTTGGGTTTATTGTAGCTACTGTTTTTATTGGGTTTATAATACAGAGTGGATGGAATAGAGGTGCTACGATATGGTCGATGTTGTTGGGTTCGTTTTTGATTTACGTACCAGCTTTAATTTGGTTAACTGTTTTCGATTTTGGTTGGCCTGCTGAAGGTGAGTTATTTACATCTGCTGTTTATCCATTTATACCTGGAGACCTATTGAAAGTTGTGTTGGCATCAATGTTAATTTCTGCCGCATATTCTTACCTAGATAGGCGAAAGTAATAACTGGAGAAGGGATATGAATCGCTTTGTATAAGGATGTTAATAATGGTGAATTGCGTAAGGGCGATGTTGGAAAATCGATTACTGTTGCCGGTTGGGTTAGCCGTCGGCGTGATCATGGTAATCTTATTTTTATAGATTTGCGAGATAGAAGTGGACTACTACAAGTTGTCTTCAATCCGAAAATATCGTCTTCTGCCCATAAAAATGCTCAAATGCTGCGTGGCGAATGGGTTATTCAGGTGTCAGGTGACGTAGTTCAACGTATAAAAGGTTCAGAAAATCCAGATTTACCAACTGGTGACATTGAATTATCAGCTGACAAACTTGTTGTAATAAGTCGTTCAAAGACCCCGCCTTTTGAGGTTGATGATGATCTGAACATTGATGATCTAACACGCCTAAAATACAGATTTATTGATTTACGACGTCCTAAAATGCAAGCTCTTTTAAAGCTTAGGCATGATGTTACTCGTACGATATGGAATTACTTGTCGAATCAAGGTTTTATACAGGTTGAAACTCCAATTTTGATAAAAAGTACACCTGAGGGAGCAAGAGATTACCTTGTTCCTAGCCGTTTACATAAAGGCCAATTTTATGCATTACCTCAATCGCCTCAACAATTGAAACAAATGCTAATGGTGTCTGGTGTTGAACGATATTTTCAAATAGCCCATTGTTTTAGGGATGAAGATTTACGAGCCGATAGGCAACCAGAACATACCCAATTGGATTTAGAAATGTCATTTGTACATCAGGAAGATGTAGTGAATTTGGTTGAAGCCTTATTTTCAACTATAGTAAAAGAAGTGAGGCCAACGAACAGTTTATCAGAACCATTTATTCGTATTTCATACGATGAAGCTATGGAAAGATTTGGAACTGATAAACCCGATGTAAGGTTTGGCTTAGAACTTAATTCAATAACTGATATTGTTTCAAATTTAGGAATAAATGTTTTTAACAAAACGCTTGAGAGTGGCGGCACAATCAGGTCTTTAGTTCTTCCGGGATGCGGATATTTTGTTAGAAAACAAACGGACGAATTAATTGAATTGGCGAAGTCAAATGGAGGCAAAGGATTGGTGTTTATCTCAATCGATAATGAGATAAATTCTATTGAAAAATTATCTTATGAAAATTACCGGTCTCCGATAAAAAAACTTCTATCTGTAGAAGCTGTGAAAAGTATTTCGAATGTAACCAACGCCAAACCAGGAGATTTAATTGTGATAGTTGCCGATGACTATAAGGTAGCTAATAACGTTTTATCGAACTTACGAACAGAAATGGGTAAACGTCTGAAGTTGTATGATACTAGTGAATTTTCTTTTGTTTGGGTTGATAATTTTCCTCTATTTGAATGGGATGATAAGGAATCGGCTTGGTCGGCAATGCACCATGTTTTTTCGGCCCCAAAACAAGAAGATTTGGAATATTTAGAAACAGATCCTGGTAAAGTTCGAGCGGAACTCTATGATTTGGTATGTAATGGGCATGAAATTGGATCGGGTAGCATAAGAATTCACGACCGCCGAACCCAAACGCGCGTTTTTAATGTAATTGGATACACAAAAAAAGATATCGACGAAAGATTCAGACATTTACTTGATGCATTCGATTATGGGGCACCACCACATGGTGGTATGGGGCTAGGCTTAGATCGGTTAATTATGATACTAGGTGGAGAAGACAATATACGGGAAGTTATAGCGTTTCCAAAAACTCAGGCGGCTTCAGATCCACTTTTTGATGCCCCTTCATTTTTGGGAAAATCACAAATTGATGAATTGGGTATATTGTTTAAACCCACGGATTAATAAAAATTTGAGCGTAATTTCTCTCGACTAAAAGGTCTATTTTTTGTATTGGTCGGTTAGAATTTAAACAACCGTTTTTGAAGATGAGCGATTACTATGCACATTAGTTTCAACAATAAGTTAATATGAAAATTACAGTCGAAGATTCAACAAATCGTGAAAAGATACTTCATATGGAAGTTGATGATGATCGTTTAGAAAAACATGTTAAACAAGCTATCAAACACCATGGAAAGAACGTAAATATTCCCGGATTTCGTAAAGGTAAAGCACCGAGCAGTATCGTTGAAAATTTTCTTGGACGAAATTGGTTAGTGAACAAAGCTTTGGAAAGTCTCATACCTGATGTGATTCAATATGCCATAGACGAACATAAAATAACAGCCGTTGCCACCCCCAAAGTTACGAAATTAGATGTTGATCCTGTTAGATTGGAAGCACGAGTGGCTTTAGAACCGGAAGTTGTTATTGACGATTATTCAGATTTGGTTTTCGATGATTCTACAGAAACCATTGATGAAAAAAAAGTTCAACTTTCTATCGATCAACTTTTGGAGGCACAAGCAATTTGGCAGCCAGTTGAAAAACCCGTTGGAGATGGTTACATGGCAATCATTGATTGTGCGGGAGCCGTAGGTGATGATGAACTTATGAGCGTTAAATCCACCGAGTTCATTATATCTCCTGGAAACCCTATTCCGGTTCCGGGTTTTACTGAAGAATTACTCGATTTAAAAATTGGTGAAAAAAAACAATTTAATGTTTTAATCCCTGATGATTTTACTAGAGAAGAATTCCGAAACAAGCAAGCCAACTTCAATGTAAATATTATAGGTATCAAAGAAAAAATTTTACCTGAACTGAATAACGAATTTGTTGTTTCATTAGGAGAAGAAGATATCCATACCGTTGATTCATTAAGAAATAGAATTGAATCCAATTTAAAAATACAATCGGAAGACCAATTAAGAAGAACTCTTGAGGAAAAAATAATTGAAACATTAATAGATCGATCTACATTTGATATTTCTCCACTGATTGTCGAAAGAGAAGTTGATCAAATGGTGGAAAATCAAAAACAGTCCTTGGAACGCTATAAGTTGGATTTCGATTCATATTTAGAGAGAATTGGTCAAACTCAAGATGATTTCATGAACCAGACGAAAGAATCCGCTGAAAACAGGGTAAAAAGATCAATAATTATGGATAAACTTGTCGAAATTGAAAATATAAAACCAGAACCAGAAGACATAGATAACGAAATGAATCTTATAACAAAAGGTGATACCGGTTTGTCCAAAAAGGATAATATAATTCAACGTGAAAATCTAAAAATAATGTTATCCAGAAAGGGTGCATTGGATGCCATTATTTCGCGGACTCACAAACCGAATACTGAAGATAAAAAAAAGACATCAAATTCAAAAAAGGATAATAAAAAAAGTGAATAATTTAAATCCGAATAACTTAAATAATCAAGATTCTATAGTCGTTCCTAACCAAAATAACATAGTTCCTATGGTCATAGAAACAGGCGCAAGAGGAGAAAGAGCCTATGATATTTATTCGCTTTTGTTGAAAGAGCGTATTGTGTTTTTAGGTACCCCAATAAACGCCCACGTAGCAAATTTGGTAGTAGCGCAAATCCTATATTTGGCTCGAGAAGATGCCTCTAAAGACATAAATTTATATATTAATTGTCCCGGTGGAGAAGTTTATTCGGGAATGGCCATATACGACACAATTCAATATGTCCCATGTGACGTTACTACTTTTTCTGTAGGGTTATGTGCAAGTATGGGGACAGTTTTACTCACTGCTGGAACTAAGGGTAAACGGTACGCTATGCCAAACTCGACTATTCACATGCATCAGCCATTAAGCGGGACACAGGGACAGGCTTCCGATATAGAAATTCATGCGAGAGAAACACTCCGTATACAAGATAGACTCAGGCAGATTATCTCTGACCATACGGGCCAATCATATGAACGTATAGCTAAAGATTCCGACAGAGACTTTTGGCTAAATGCTGAACAAGCTGCCGAATATGGATTAGTAGACGAAGTCCTCGTTCCAGACGCCAAACAATAAAGGGGTTTTATAATGCCTATCAACACAGGTAACAAAAAAGATGGCAAATATTTGTGCTCGTTCTGTCAAGAGAGTGGTATATCTGTTGGTCGACTTATTGCAGGTATTTCAGGGAGTTTCATATGTGATAAATGTGTAGCGAAGTGCCAAGAAATAATTAACGAATCGACCCTGACAAAATCAATGTCGAATAATATTTCAACTCCCCGCGAAATATCTTCCCAGCTTGATGAATTTGTTATTGGTCAAGAAAACGCCAAAAAAGTTATATCAGTCGGCGTGTATAGTCATTACAAGCGAAACTCAGCTGAGTTTAAAAACGATGGTGTGGAATTACACAAAACTAACATCATGTTAGTTGGACCAACGGGGTCGGGCAAGACTTACTTGGCCCAAACCTTGGCGCGTATATTAGAGGTTCCTTTTGCATTAGTAGATGCAACTTCTCTAACAGAAGCGGGGTATGTAGGTGAAGATGTGGAAAATATATTACTTAGGCTTATACAAAATTCCAATTATGATATAGAACGAGCAGAACGAGGAATAATATATATCGATGAAATAGATAAAATTTGTCGAAAATCTGCAAATCCGTCAATAACACGGGATGTTTCTGGCGAAGGGGTACAGCAAGCGCTTCTAAAGATTTTAGAAGGTCATATTGTAAACGTTCCGCCTCAAGGAGGAAGGAAGCACCCTCATCAAGAATACTTGAAGATTGATACTTCCAATATTTTGTTTATTCTAGGAGGGGCTTTCGAAGGTATGGATGAAATAATCACCAAAAGAAAAACTTCTAATGTTTCTTCAATAGGTTTTGGCTCTTCTGAAACTAACCAAGTTTTTGATGAAAAGGACTTTTCTGGTGTCCAGCCAGTAGATTTGCTCTCTTTTGGATTTATACCTGAGTTCATAGGGAGAATTCCTTTAGTGGTTGGACTAAAGGATTTATCTGAATATGAACTGGTTCGTGTTTTAAATGAACCCCGTAACTCCCTTATCAGGCAGTACACTGCCTTGTTTAAACTTGATGGTGTAATACTTGAGTTTAAACCAGAGGCGGTAAAGGCAATTGCCCGGTTAGCAGCCAAAAGAAAATCTGGGGCAAGAGGATTAAGAACTGTGGTGGAGGAACTATTGATTGATGTGATGTACGAATTGCCTTCTATGGGAAACATTGAAAAATGTATTATTGACTCCGACTGTATCGAAAAAAACAAAAAACCGTGTCTGATTGATTCGAATAACAAAATTGTTCCGCTGAGTCACTCAGTCAACCCAGAGAATCTGGTTGCTTAGCTGTTTAAGTTTATAAATGGTGGTTAACTCTGTCAGTTAGGTCAAGGGACTTTTTGACATTACCTAAGGAAATTTCTCCCGTTTGTATGCTAAACAGAGTTTCGTTAAGCAGTGATGTTTCTCTAGATAATCCATCTTTCCTTATTTTGTTAAATAGGGGCAATTCTTCCCCAAATTTATGTTTCAATTTGCCTATTTCATAAGTGCTGACTTCATCCCACAGGTGATCATAGTCTTTTCCCCGTACTGGGAATTTACAATAACTTAGAACTGGACCTCTATCAACTTTGTCGGTTGATACATGAATCATTGCTCCAGTTTCAATTTTTTTTCGTTCAATAACGTTCCATATCGCCTGTTGCCACATGCCAATGGTTTCACCGGGAAGGTCTGGGTGCAAGTTTATCGTCATGTATTGGTTACAAAGGATTGGTGCTATCAACATATAACCCGCATGAACGGCTATATCGATTTTGTAAGTTTTTAATTTTTCTATAACTGCCCTGTCGTAATTCTCCCTCAATTTATCCCAAGGAAGATTCCCATTATGTTTTTTAAATTTTTTTGAAGATAAGGTTTCTAAGGGAGTCCCAGTTTTTTTTATGGATTTTATAAAAGTGTCTGTTGTTTCCGATTGTCCAACTTCCCTGTTTAGGAAAACAAACTCAATTACCCCATTTAAATATCCCGACTGAATAGAGTTAAAAGTAGAATGGAACAACCCGTAGGACCCAATTCCACGGCCAGTCGTGAACCAACCTATTCTTAGTGGAGGATTGCCTCCATCATATTTCATTAAACGATTTCATCCATCGTATGTGCTTCAGTAAATTTATCACTTATTTCTTTGACCCTTGTATTAACCTCACATAAAATGGACTCACATTTTTTTGCCAGAATTACTCCTCGTTCGAATAATTCAGTAGATTCGTTTAATGTTAAGTTAGTTGATTCCAGTTCTCTAACAATCTTTTCTAGTTGTGTAAAACAATCTTCAAAATTATTTGGAGTTTTAGAAATTTCATTGTTATTTTTCATTGGGAAAATCTGTTTCAATTATTTTTGTTTTAGCCGNTCCGTCGCTGTATCTTACNACCATNGTTTCTCCTTTTTTTATATCTTTTATTGACCTAACGATATNACCTGATAAGTTTTCNGTGAGTACGAAACCTCTTGACATACTAACAAAAGGATCNAGAAGGTTGAGCGATTTACCNAGAATTTCAACTTTGTGACGTTNTGNCCGTATTTTTNTTTGTANTGTTTCTAGCAATTTNTTCGAANTNTTTTTCAAACTNGTATCATAGTTTGAAATTTGCGGTGATCCCAACAACAATCTATCGTTAGTGTTTTCNTAAGAAANAGTTTTGTCNGAAATACTTTCNGTAATTTNACTAATCAATTTTTGGCGGTATNTATTTATTTCANCGAANANTTGTTCNGACGATGGCACCGNTATTTCTGCTGCCACAGAAGGAGTTGACGCACGTACATCGGCCACATAATCACTAATCGTGTAATCAGTTTCGTGTCCTATGGCGCTAANTATTGGAATTCGTGATGAAAAAATTAANCGNGCCAATTTTTCATCATTGAANGNAGTTAAATCTTCAGGAGATCCNCCTCCNCTTGCAAGTATGATTATGTCGAAATCTAATTGATTTGCCAATTGGACAGNTCTACANAGTTCCTCTGCAGATCCTGTACCNTGAACNGNGGNGTGTATAAGNNGTAGTTCAACTACCGGNTATCTTCTNGAAATTACNTTGACNATATCTTTTAGAACGGCNCCTTCCCTTGAAGTGATAAGGCAAATATTNGANGGAAATCNNGGTAAAGATNTTTTTCGGTTTGGTTCAAANAATCCTTCTCGNTCGAGTTTAGATCTCAGTTTATTGAACTCTGCCTGAATATTGCCGCTACCNGAGTCTGATATNCTATCCACGTANAATTGTACTTTTCCGGTTTGAAAATATGTGGAAATTTTTCCGCTACANGTTATTAGCTTTCCNTCCGATAAATAATNTGTGGNAGATTCGTCAAAAGATTTCCATTTTACACATGGGATTGAAGCCTCGGCGTCNCTTAGATTNAAAAACACATGTCCTTTTGGTGTTNGTCTTTTGTTACTTACTTCTCCNAATACATTAATATCNCTCAGAAAAGGTTCTGAATCGATAAGACCTTTTATAAGGTAATTAAGGTCCGAAACNGTCATAGGATTTGTATTATCNCTATTNTGTGTAAAAGAAAATTCGACCACTATTAATCTGATCTACCTANNTATTCTCCAGTAGNAGTATTAACATTNACNTAATCACCTGAATTNATAAATAAAGGAACTTGTATAGACAGATCAGTATTAGTTGTTGCTGCTTTTGTAGCNCCACTCTGTGTGTCTCCCTTGAGGCCAATTTCTGTTTCGATTATTTNAAGGCGTACCGTTGCTGGTAATTCAATCATAATCGGAGATCCNTNATACATCATCATGTTTATTGAATCGCCATCGGTGAAAAANTTTACGGAGTTTTTTAANAATTGTTGNGTNACNGNAAATTGTTCAAATGATTCATNATCCATAAAATAATATAAATCATCGTCAACATATAAANANTGCNCTNCACGNGTTTCGGTATGNGCTATNGTCANTTTTTGATTTCCTTGCAATTTACGTTCATAAACGTTTCCAGTTGATATTTGTCTTACTTTTAACGTCAATGTGGGTGGTGCTTTTGGNGCCTGTCNGTGTTGCCAGTCAAGAATTTGAAAAACTTCATTATCNAGAAGGATTGTCATGTTCCTTCGTATTTCGCCAGAAGANATGGTCAAGTTATATCTCCTTTGTNTTGTTAATATCTGGATTTAGATGCGTTACTTAGTAACTTGGCTTTACCATTTTCCATAACAACTATATCTTCTATACGGACACCGCCCCAGCCTTCTATGTATATACCAGGTTCTATTGTAAACACCATTGAGTCTTCTATTTTTAATGTAGATTTTGGTCCTATNGTNGGNAATTCGTGNACTTGCAAGCCTACACCATGCCCAAGACTATGACCAAAATTTTTATCATACCCTGCTTCTCGTATCACATTACGGGCAAGAGAATCNCATTCTTCGCCTGTCATCCCAGTTTCTANTAATTCAATGGCTGTTTCCTGNGCGGNNAAAACAATTTCGTATATATTTTTTGTAAATTTATCAGNNTGACCCATTANTACTGTNCTAGTTAAATCAGAACAATAGCCCTCAAATCGTGCTCCACANTCGATTACTATGGTTTCNCTCTCTTTCANCAGATCTGATCCAGCTCTATGGTGGGGTCGGGCAGCATTACTACCACTAGCGACTATCGTGTCAAAAGATATGGCTTCCCCTCCTAGTTCTCTCACAGACTTTTCAAATAACCAAGCCAATTGTTCTTCCGAACTACCNGGACTNATGTTTTNGTAAACATTATTAAAAGCTTTATCACTGATATCTATCGCTTTTTTGAGAAGATTTAATTCGTGTTCTGATTTTATTGCACGTATGTTGAAAATATAGTCTATAGTGGGCTCCAACGTGATTTGTAACTTTCCTTGCAATATTTCTTCTTTAATTTTGGTAAAATAATTAACCGTCAAATCATCCGATTCAAAACCGATGGATTTACAATTTAATTGCCGCACTAAATCTGAAAACCATTTTGTGTGATGGTTCATCCTTATAATTTCAAATCCAGGTGCTTCAATCGAAGCCTGTTCTATGTATCTAAAGTCCGTGATTAAAACTGAGTCTTTTTTCGTTATTAAAAGATACCCAGCACTGCCAGAAAACCCAGAGATGTAACGACGGTTATAGTCATTGGTTACCAAGAATCCGTCAAACCCTGAATTTGAAATTGATTTTCTTAGTTTATTAATTGTGTCAGGAAATTTAAACATTTCAATTTTTTTGGGCCAGTAATTTTACTAGGTGCTCTAGGCCGTACAAATACCCATGAATTCCTAATCCACATATTTGCCCAATTGCATTACCAGATAAAACACTTTTTTGTCGAAAATTTTCCCGCGAGTAAATATTTGAAAGGTGTACTTCTACGTAAGGAAGTTGACAATCTATCAACGCATCTAAAATTGAATAACCAACTTGAGAAAGGGCTCCACCGTTTATGATTATACCGTCGGCTTTTTTTGAGGATGATTGTATGAAGTCTACAATTTCCCCTTCGTGGTTTGATTGAAAACATAAAATATTTGATTTTAGCGTAACGGATTTATCTTTCAAAGCCTGATTAATTTCTTCGAGAGTTATAGTCCCGTATGTTTTCGGATCTCTGTTTCCCAAATTGTTTAAGTTGGGACCGTTGATGACCAATATATTTGCCATAGATTTCTCCTATGTAGAAATTATGTTTAAGTTCCGTCTAAATTTAAATTCAGATTTTTAATATTTACCAAGTTTTGTTCGCTATTTACGGATGC
>PCAX01000013.1 GCA_002730795.1 Chloroflexota bacterium | reverse complement strand
ACAAAATGGGAAAAAGAAAATGTACAATTTCAACGTTCATTGTTCGTTACTAAAGACATCACATCAGGATCTAAATTCACACATGATAATGTTAAATCCATCCGTCCAGGATATGGGTTACCACCTAGTTATCTTGGTGAAATTATAGGAATGGTTGCCTCGGAAGATATCAAAAAGGGAACTCCGCTGACTTGGGAATTACTTTCTAACAAACATAAAAACTGATGAAACTTTCATTGTTCGGATGTGGTTCTATTGGCCAACGGCACGCCACTAATTTAAAAGATTTAGGGTATGGAGTGATCCAGGTTTTTGATATTGACATTAAAAGACGAAATGATTTATCAAAAAAAATAGGTGCAATCCCTATAAATGATCCAAAAGCAGCTATGCTTGATTCTGATGTTGCGTTCATTTGTACTCCACCAAATGCTCACACAGATTTAATAGAATCCGCGGTTAAGGCGGGTGTTCACGTTTTTGTGGAAAAGCCCATTAGTAACGTTGAATCCAAATTACCTAACATTTTGAAATTAGCAGATGAAAAAAATTTAAAAATCATGGTTGGGTACATGTTAAAATTTCATCCCGCATTCATAAAAATGAAAGAACTCGTTCAAAGAGGTCAAATCGGAAGGATTTTAAACGTGCAGGCCCATTTTGGTTATCTATTACCGAAATGGAGACCTGAAGCCGATTATCGCAAAAGCTATTTTACACAACACGAATCCGGCGGTGGCATTCTTCTAGATGCCTCTCACGAAATTGATTACATCCGATGGATATTCGGAGAACCGAAATCAGTTTACTGTAAAATCTCTCACTTGTCTGATTTGAAGATCGAAACCGAAGATCACGCTATAATTGTTTTCGAATCACAATCAGGACAAATCATTGAAATTCATTTAGATTGTCTTGATTATAAATACAATAGGTTTTGTAAGGTGATCGGTACGGATGGATCTATAACTTGTAATTTCAATGGGAAGGTAGTGGTAATTGACGAACAGGGTATTCAAGAATTTCAAGAACCCTTTAATTTGAACGACTTATACAAAAATCAGGTCAAATACTTTATAGAATCCATAAGCGAAAATAAAAAAATAATAAATGACGGTTGGAGCGGATTACGGACATTAGAGTTGGTGTCACAAGCAAAATTCTCCGCGACATCTGGAAAAACTTTATACACAAAAGCAGGAAGACTTGGTAGTTCCTAAGGGCGAAATCAGTACCCGTTTAGCAACTATGGAAGATAGCCGCACCGTTTGGTCTTGGCGAAATGAGTCACTCACCCGCCTAATGTCCATAAATTCAGAACCCATTTCCTGGAATGACCATCAAAATTGGATGAGATTGAGTATTAAAGATAAGAACATAATTTTGCTAATAGCCCAGAAAGACTTGGTCGATATTGCTGTCGTTAAATTTGAAACTAAGGAAAAATCCACAAAATTAACAGTACACATAAATCTTAATCCGACTGCAAGGTCCAAAGGATTATCAAGAAATATTTTGCTTTCAGCATTGAAGCATGCGAAAGGAATTAGGGATTACAATGACTACACTTTGTCGGCCCAGATAAAAAAAATAAACATACCCAGTATTCGATTATTTAAATCCTTGGGTTTTAAGCAAACAAAAAATTCCTCCGGACTAACAACATATGAGTCCAAACTAAGCTCAATTATGGGTTGCAATTGAAAACTATAGTAATAATACAAGCAAGAATGGGTTCCGAACGGTTGCCCAATAAAGTAATGAAAGTAGTTGGAGATGACACAATACTTGGGCACGTAATAAACAGAGTTGTAAAAATAAAACGAGTAAGCGAAATCATGGTAGCAACAACGACCCTTCCAGAAGATCAGAGCATATTTGATTACTGCACAAACAGAAATGTGAAATGTTACAGAGGTAATAGTAAAAATGTGTTAGACCGTTTTTATAGGGCGGCTTTGGCCACATCGGCAGAGGCGATAATGCGAATAACCGCCGATTGTCCTGTGTTAGACCCTGACGTAAGTTACAAAGTATTGGATTTATTTTTGAGGAAAGAGTGTGACTATGCTTCTAACGTTCTCCCACCAACCTATCCTGACGGTATGGATACGGAAGTGTTTTCTTTTGAAACTCTTGAATCAGCTTTTCGTTCATCTACTAATAGTTATCAAAAAGAACATGTAACTCCTTACATTTATCAAAACCCTAACCTTTTTAAAATTCTTAATTTGGAGTCGGAAAAAGACTTATCTTCATTTAGGCTTGTAGTTGATACCAAAGAGGATTTTAATTTTATTAAAAAAATTTACGAAGTACTGGGAGATTCCTTTTATACTGCCAATCACAAAGAACTAATAAAATTTGTAACTCAAAATCCTGACCTGAAATATATAAAATTATCGAGTAAACGTAACGAAAATACGTAGGCTAATAAAAAATATACCATAATCATAAAACTAAAATGAAAATTGAATTGAATTTAATAAACGAATCACATGTTGGCGAAAAGTATGTTGATTGGTTAAATGATTACGCTGTTGTTAGGTATACTGAACAACGTTTTACACATCATAAAGAATCTGAAATAAAATCATATGTAAAATATATTCTTTCCTCAGAATCAGAATTTTTATACGGTATATTTCATGAAGGTATTCACATTGGCAATATAAAAATCGGACCAATCAACACACAACACCAAGTCGCGGATATAGGTTACATAATTGGTGAAAAAACCTACTGGGGTAAAGGTGTAATGACAGAAGCTATACGCATTGCCTCGGGTTATTGTAAAGAAATATACAAATTAAAAAAAATTACAGCAGGGGTTTATGAAAACAACAAGGCTTCCATGAAGGTATTACAGAACAATGGGTTTAATCAAGAGGGAATTTTAAGATCTCAAGTAGGTTTTGAAGGTGATCGTATAAACGTTTTGTTATTTGGAAAATTGTTGTAAGAATTATATGAAATCAAACAAAAAATCTAAAATATCAAATTCTCTACGGTTGTACAAAAAGGCTGGAGAATTGATTCCGGGTCATACCCAATTAATAAGTAGGAGATCAAGTCAATTTGCCCATGGGGTAAACCCAATTTATGCATCCAAAAGTGAAGGATCGAGATTTGTTGATGTTGATGGCAACAATTACCTTGACTGGGTAAATGCTGTTTCGGCAATAATACTAGGACATTCGAATTCCGAAGTGAATGAGGCTGTAAAATTGCAAATAGACCAAGGTAGCATCTTTACCGTGAATAGTCCTCTCGAGATTGAGTTAGCCGAATTACTGGTTGAACATATACCTAGCGCGGAAATGGTGAGATACACAAAAGGCGGGGGGGAAGCTTGTGCTTTGGCAGTACGGATAGCTCGTGGAGTAACAGGAAAAGACAAGGTGGTTTTTAGTGGCTACCATGGATGGCACGACTGGTATCAGTCCGCCAATTATTTAACGAACCCAAATGATGGAGAGTATCCGTTCGCTGGAATAGAACCTATAGGAATCCCCAGGGTTTTGTCTGGTACAGCAATACCATTTTCATACGGTGATCTGGAACAGTTAGAATTTATTCTGAACAATAATAAAAATGAAGTTGCGGCAGTGATGTTGGAACCTATGAGATCCAATTATCCCGACAAAAATTATCTCCGTAAGATTAAAGAAATTACAAAAGAAAATAATGCAATTCTAATTTTTGATGAGGTAACTTCTGGATGGAGGATTTCGATCGGTGGAGTCCAAAAAGCGTTAAATATCACGCCAGATATGTCCGTCTTCTCAAAGGCTATGTCAAATGGTTATCCTATGGGAGCTGTGGTGGGTTCAACAGAAATAATGGCACCTGCCGAAAGAATGTTTATTTCTAGCTCCTATTGGAGTGACAATATTGGGTTAGCAGCATCCGTGGCTACGATAAAATTTTTAAACAAAAACCGTTCTGAAAAATGGTTTCGAGATTACGGAACCACATTTAAAGAAAAACTCAACGAAGTATGTGATGATTTCGATCTGGAAGTTAATTGTGCTGGGACCGAATCGTCACCTTATATTTCATTTGGTAATATGGGCGGCCATGATCTAAAAATGGCACGTACTTTATGTATTCAGGAGATGGCCAAAAGAGGAATACACACAAATCTGAATTTTCATCCAACCATGGCACATTCTGATAAAGATATTAAAGAAACCGCTTCAGCGCTATTCGAAACACTTAAAGTATTGGAAAAAGCTATTAATTCTAACTTTGAAAATTTTGTTGAAACTCCAGTTTCTAATGATCCTTTTCGTCGACTTGTTAACTAAACTTCGTTAACTTCACATAAATTTAATGCTACCTGACGTAAAATTCAACAACTTTATTAAGAGCGATGATCACGGAATTAACGTCATCATCAGTCATACCAGGCCAAATCGGCAAGGTAAGAATCCTTTCATAAACATAAGTTGAGTTTGGGAAATCTTTTGTTGTAAAACCGAATTCAGAATATAGAGAATGCCGATATAAAGGAACGTAATGTACATTAACTCCAATGTTTTCCGCCCTCATTGATTGAAAAAACTCGTATCGACCAACCTTAAACTTATCCAAATCCAATTTGATTACATAAAGGTGATAAGAATGATCATTTTCCTCTAACGTCTTTACCTTTTTAACCCCTGTAAGATTGTCGATTGCTCGATCATAAGCTTGAGCTATTTTTCTTCTTTTTTTTAAGTTCAAATTAATATCTGAAAGTTGCGACAATCCTAATGCAGCATGTATGTCGGACAAACGATAATTGAACCCTATTTCACCTATATTGTATTCCCACGTGGCCTGGTCTTCACGTTGCCGATAATCGGCATTTATTCCATGGTTACGAAATGTTTTAATCTTTTTATAAATTTTGGGGTTATCTGTAGTTATCGCACCTCCCTCGCCTGATGTAATCCCCTTAACGGGATGAAAACTAAAACTACTCGCATCTGCGAGGGATCCACTACTTTTGTTGTTTTGTTTAGCCCCTAACGAATGCGCTGCGTCGGCAAAAATATTGAACTTTGGTTCGTTATTGTTTTCAAGCTCATATAAGGACCTGTAATTAGCAGGTTGCCCAGCGTAATCCACACCAGTTACAATTTTTGTTTTAAGAGAAATATTTTCTTCAACTGCCCTGATATCTATCAAAAGAGTATCGCGGTCCACGTCAACAAAAACAGGTTTGGCTCCACAGTACAATGCCGCGTTGGCGGTAGCGGCAAAAGTTATAGAAGGTACAATTACCTCATCACCAATGTCTAGCTCCAATGATTCATACATGGAATGCAGGGCCGCAGTTCCACTACTAACACAAGCTGCATATTTTGTCCCACAAAATTTAGCCAAGGCGTGTTCAAATTTTTCCACTGCAGGGCCAGTAGTCAAAAAATCAGAAAGCAAAACTTCTTTGACGGCCTCGATATCTTTAACGGAAACCGACTGCCTACCATACTGAAGCATGGTTTTCCTTATTGGGTCTCCACCATAAATAGCAAGTTTTGACATGATTTAAATAGAATTTAATAAATCTATTATTTGACTTTTCGTAAGTTTCCACGGGTTGTTTTCCGACGAATATTCGAATCTGTCTCCTACGACTTTGCCACCATCAGGTTTTTCGTATCCCCAAGTATGATACGAAGGTTCAATGATGAAGTATTCATCATATTCGATGACCTGGCGTGCTTCGTCTTTACTCACAAGAAATTCGTGTAATTTCTCTCCTGGTCTTATTCCGATATGGGAAATTTGAGCATCCGGTGCTATAGATTTAGCGACATCGGCGATTCTTGTAGATGGCATTTTTGGAACAAAAACTTCACCTCCACGCATTGTTTCTAGACAGTCAATGACAAACCTGACTCCTTGCTCAAGAGTTATCCAAAATCTTGTCATTCTATCGTCAGTAATGGTAATTTTTCCAGATTTTTTTTGCTCCAAAAAAATGGGAATGACGCTACCTCTACTACCAATAACATTGCCATACCTGCAACAGGAAAAAGCAGATTCCATCCCACCGGAATATGCATTCCCCTGTATCGCAAGTTTTTCTGCCACCAATTTGGTTGCACCGTACAAATTAATTGGGTTCACAGCTTTGTCAGTGGAGAGACAAATAACTTTCTTCACGTTTGCGTCAATAGCGGCTTCTATAACATTTTTTGTCCCCATTATGTTTGTTTGGACAGCTTCGAATGGGTCCGCTTCCGTCGCTGGTACTTGCTTAAGGGCCGCTGCATGAACAACTATGTCCACTCCATTAAAAGCTCGGACAAGTCGGCTGTAATCTCTAACATCACCTAGGAAATAACGCATGGGTGGTTTTTTGTTTTCAGGAAATAATATTTTCATTTCACTTTGTTTAAGTTCATCACGACTCAAAACAGATAATCGTTTCGGCTTTTTTTCTCTAAGAACTGTTTCGACAAACTTTTTCCCAAACGAACCCGTGCCACCAGTAACTAATACTGAAGATTCTTTCCAATTTATAGTCTTTTTTTCCATTTGGTTATACTTTCCGATTAAACATATAGTGGCTTACTTGATATCAATTAATCACTTATGGTTTTTTGGTAGGAAAATTATTCTTGAATTTTCACAAATCTACACAATCAATTTGAATTTACATAATATGATGGGTTTTTACGTTGTTGCATTTAGTACTTTATCTTGATATTGAATAAACTTTTTATAAAAACACTTTCCTAATTGTATTAGTGTTTCTGAAATGAAATTTTAAACACTGATCATTAAGAATGTTATTAGGTTTGAAAAATCTAACGCATAAACGAATTTAAACAAATATGGTTTTAACCGGGTTCGTCCACTAAACCATATAAAGAATATATTTGGAACCATGACAGATAAATATACCATCTCTTGCGTCATACCAACATGTGACAGAAACGACCTACTTATCGAATCTTTATATTCGGTGATGAATCAAACTCATAAGCCTAACGAAGTAATTGTTGTAAACAATGGTGGAAAAGAATTGGTATTACCGCCACCTTTGGCAAAAATGATAGAAGTACATAACATAATTCCATACGCAGGTGTAGCCCAAGCAAGAAATTTTGGTGCCATATTATCATCTAGTGATTACCTGGCATTTTTAGATGATGACGATTTGTGGCCGGAAGATTACCTAGAAAAAGTTTCTAAAACTGTTGCCACATCTAACGCAAAGTGTGTAATTAGTCGGATGGATAAACTAGAAAACGGTAAAACCTCACTTTTAAAAAATCCTCTAGGCCAAATAACCATCAACAACATATTGGTAAGAAACCCCGGATGTGGTGGGCCAAATGTCGTAGTCGACCGCAAATTGTTTTTTGAATCCGGGGGGTATGACCCAAAATTACCACCATCCGAGGATAAGGCCCTTATTTTAGAAATACTATTAAAAGATGTTCAAGTAACCGTATTACCAGAAAATAAAGTTTACGTAAGAATGCACGACAATAATAGATTAACCGACAACGTCAAACTAAACGAAGGTATATACCAGTTCACTAGAAAATATCGCCATTTGATGAATCACGAACAGTATATTTTTAATGTTCGTAAGCGTATGTTAAACGCCTACAATGATGGTAATCTTTTATCTGGTATTAAATACTATTTCGTATCTTTTTACATCAAAATTTTTCGGTTCATTAGGTGAGATATATTGACCTATAAAATAAACGGATCCAACATATTGGTTACTGGTGCAGCTGGGTTTATCGGTTCACATTTATGCGATAAATTGCTTGGTTTAGGTGCAAATATCATAGCTGTTGATAATTTTTCTACTGGATCAGAGTCAAATATTGTTCATATGTACAACAACGAGCAGTTTAACTTTTTTCAATTAGATGCAAATAACATGAGTGATATGGAGACGGTTTTTACATCTAAAATAGATTTTGTTTTTCACTATGCTGCAATACTTGGAGTAAAAAGAGTGGAAGAGGATCCTTTATCCGTACTGAAAGATATAAATGGTATTGAAAATATTTGCCTTTTATCAAAAAAACACAATGTAAAAAAATTGATATATGCTTCCTCTTCAGAAGCTTATGGAGATATAGCCGAAATACCGTTGGTCGAAGATAATCTATCTATCAATAAACATTCCAACCACTCACATATATATGCTTTAGTAAAACTTATAGGTGAGAGAATTATTTCGACTTATTACCAACAACACCACCTTTCAGCATGTTCATTGAGATTTTTTAACGTTTACGGTCCAAGGCAGGAATCATCTGCATATGGTTTTGTGGTCGGTGTTTTTATAAAACAACTTATAAATGAAAAACAGCCTACAATTTTTGGTGACGGCTATCAAACCAGAGACTTTATATATATAGAAGACAATGTGAATTTGTCCATGAAGGCATTAATATCTGAAGAAACTGATGGAGAAGTAATAAATATTGGTTCCGGAAGACAAACCACAATTTTGGATTTAGCAGAAAAACTTATTAAAATCAGCGGGCATCTCGTTGAACCTCAATTCCTCCCGGGTCGCAAAAATGAAATCAGATATAGAGTTCCTGATATATCCAAAATGGAACGATTACTAGGGAAAATAAACTACTCTAAAATGGACGATAACCTACAAAAAACGTATACTTCCTACCTCGATTGAATACAAAAACTAATATTTTTGATGGTCCCTGAAGAATTTCAATAATGAACAAACGGCCAAACGTAATACTTATCATGTCAGACGACCTAGGATACGAAGCTATCGGTTGTAACGGAGGCACATCCTACGCCACGCCAATACTGGATGAAATGGCTAATACCGGGGCACGCTTCGAAAACGCCCACGTACANCCACTGTGTACCCCAACCCGGGTACAACTCATGACCGGAAAATATAACTTCAGGAATTACATAGGATTCGGGCTTATGAAACCAGATGAAGTAACATTCGGACACCTCTTCAGCAATGCCGGGTATAAAACCTGCATTTCAGGAAAATGGCAACTATATTCTTACGCCACTTTGGACGAAGCTCCCGAACTGAGAAACAAGGGGCAAAAGATAGAANATGCAGGATTTGACGAATACTGCGTTTGGCATGCACATCACACCGAAGCAAAAGGATCAAGATACAAGGATCCAGTAATATATGAAAACGGGAAATACCTAACCGACACAAAAGGAAAATACGGGGAAGACGTATTCGCTCAATACATAAACAACTTTATGGAAAAAAACAGAGATGAAGAATTCTTCGTTTATTTCCCCATGGCTCTGACACACAGACCTTTCGAGCCAACTCCCGATAGTCCGGAATTCAATGACTTTGAATCTTATACGAANACATCGGCCTCTCGAAAAGGTCGAACGTTTGAAACCGTGGAAGGTTGGGATGACAATCCCCGTTATTACAAAGACATGGTTGAATATCACGACAAGGTAATAGGTCGTGTCATGGACAAACTTNATGAACTCGGTATTAGAGACAACACCCTGGTTATATACGTGGGAGATAATGGTTCCCCTCAGGAAGTTTGTTCCATCATGCATAGGCACGACGAGGTATGCGGAGGAAAGGGCCTGACAAAAGACAGGGGTACACACGTACCGCTGATTTGCAACTGGCCTGAAACCGTATCTAACCAAGTGATCGGGGACCTAGTGGATTCATCGGATTTCCTACCAACAATACTGGACGTCGCCGGAATAGAAACACCTCCTGGGTTCGTTATGGATGGACAATCATTCTATCCACAACTGAAAGGCGAAAAGGGAAATCCAAGGGATTGGGTTTTCTTCCATTTTGATCCCATAAGCCCGAGGGCTGGAAACGCAGCTTCACCAGCTGCCGCACGTCCTTTAGTTAGGTTTGTAAGAGGTGAACGCTGGAAATTATATGAGGACGGGAGACTTTATGACCTGCAGGCAGACAGAGATGAAGAGAGCCCTTTATTATCAACCAATGATAACTCAGAAAGAGCTGCTGCAAGACAATCCCTTGCTCGTGTGTTCGACCAGATGAGTTGAAACAATAAAAGACCTTAACAGCAACGCCCGGGAAGTTTCCCGGGCGTTGCTGTTTTATTTCAGTGCTGTCTCTTAGTCGGCAGCAGGTGCGGGTGCTTCTTCTTCTTCAGGAGCCTCAGANNNTGCTTCTNCACCTTCTCCACCTTCTCCACCTTCTTCGCCTTCTTCNCCTTCTTCACCCATATCACCAAATCCAGCCTGGAATTTAGCAAAGTCTAATGGACCGCTCTTTTCCAGTTCTTCAGCTGCACTCATAGCGTCGGTAATAAGGGTCAAAACGTCAGATTCTGCTTCCCTTGCAAGATCTTCGATCTCCTGCTTGACCTGTTCCAGTTCTNCTTCAACTTGGCCTCTTTCCTCGTAAGCGGCTTCAAGAGCAATGAACAGTTGGTCCGTTTGCTCTTCGATAACCCTAACCTTTTCTTCAATTGGCAATATGGCCTCTTCGAACATCGTNTCTGCCTGGTCTTCGAGGTCCATAAATTTGCCTTCGAAGTCTCTCATTTCCTCCTGTTTATCGCGCATCTGGACCTGCAATGCCTGTTCCCTCGCCTGGAACTCTTCCTGTAACTGGAAACGCCAGTCTTCAAGTTCGTTTCTCTTGTTATTCACGGCGTACATACGTTCCTGAAGTTCCAACATTTCAGGAGTGGGTTTGTTCATTTCCTCTTGGAGTTTCCTCTGTTCAACCTCCACTGCTCCCCAGATAAGCCGCTCCTGAGTCATTCTTTCTTTTTGAAGTATTTTTTGCCCCTCGTTAATCTCAATTTTGGTCG
>PCAX01000012.1 GCA_002730795.1 Chloroflexota bacterium | reverse complement strand
TGGTTGAAGCAATTTCTAAAAACAAAGTGATTGCATTCCCCACTGATACATTTTTTGCCATAGGAGTTGACGCAACAAATGCAGATGTTGTATCAAAAATATTTACAATAAAAGGTCGAGCCAGTAAAACCCCAATACCAGTATTAGTCGCAAATATTAACCAAGTCGTTGAAATAACCAAAACTATTCCATACAAAGCATCAAGTCTAATGGAAAAATACTGGCCTGGACCATTGACTATAATCCTAGAATCAAACAGTAAAATCCCAACAAATATTACAGGGAATACAGGAACTGTTGGTGTCCGTTTACCAGATCATAGTGAAGCGCTATCTTTAATATCAATGTGCGGATTTCCCCTAACCGGAACCAGTGCAAATAAAACTGGAAATTCACCACACAAAACTTCAATAAAGGTTTTTGAGGACATCGGTAGCGATCTGCACGCAATATTTGATCTCAATTGTGGTTTGGCCACATCACCTTCTACTGTTTTAGATTTTACAAAAGATCCTTTTGTTGTTGTCCGAGAAGGGGAAATATCAACATCTGAAATCAACGAGTATATAAATTAGAAAATAAAAAATTCCTAAATCATGTTTGAATCTGATAAAAAACTTCTCACAAAAAAATTGTCCAAATTTCTTACTCAAAGAGATACGGATTTGTATCGTATAATGGAATTTCAGTTAGGTATTGAAACTTCCCCCGACACAAATCAAACAAACATCCGTACAGATTTTCAACTCGCTGAATTTGTTTTAGAAATTTGTGAGTTGTTCAATGGAAATAAAGACGTTGCCATTAATTTCGCTATTTCAGTTATTTTATTGGAGCAGTTCATAAGAGTTCACCACGATGTTCAAGACGGTAACACTGAATCAGGGGATCGGCCCTCACTATGGTGGAAATGGGGACCAGCTCATGCCATAAACACCGGTGACGGTCTGCATGCCCTTGCACGCCTAGTATTGTTGCAAATGAATCAAGAAAAACATGACCCTAATTTCATCATGAACGCTGTGAGAACTATTGACCTTGCCATTTTATCTCTATGTGAAGCGGAATTTTTGGAGATTAACTTACAAGACCGTATTCTTTTTAGCCCACAAGACTGTCTTAATATTGCAAAAAGAAAAGGATCTGGTCTATTTGGTTGTGCAGCAAAATTAGGGATAATGTCTACCCCTTCAAATACCAAATTAGAAGAATCCTTTTTTCAATATGGAAGTTACTTAGGCGCCGCAATATTAATAAAACGTGATTTAGAAGTGATAAACTCGAGTGCTACCGCAAAAGCCGATGTCATTGGTAAGATTTTAACAAAGAAAAAAAACCTCACTCTTTCGTACGTTTTGGAATCTGATAACCTGAAATTAAAGAGAAGGATGGGTGAAATATACTCCAAACGAATCCTTTCAAATAAAGACTTAGAGGAAGTTAAATCAATAGCTACAGAATCCGGAGCTATAGATCAAACAACAGAATCCATAGCCCATTTGTTAGGGAAATCTAAAGAAATGCTTTCTGATAGTCATATAGAGCAACTTGATCTGCGTTCATTGGAAACTTTCACAGGCAAGTTATTCAACACGTAAACATAAAATTGAAAGCGTTAACCAAATCTGTTGTTTCAAATAAAACAGTACTTTTAAGAGTCGATTTTAACGTACCTATATTCAATGGTCGTATAGTAGATGATTCCAAAATAGTAGCATCCCTTCCCACAATTTTGTGGCTCAAAGAAAATGGTGCCAAAACGATTTTGTGTTCACATTTAGGAAGACCTGACGGTCAAAGAAGGCGAACATTGACGGTCGAGAAGATAAGGTTGTATCTTGAAAGTTTGATAAAAGTACCTATAGTAAAAGGATATGGGCCAACTGGAACCAAAACGGTTAACATTATAAAACGTATGGGACCCTCCGAATTGTGTTTGTTAGAAAACGTTCGTTTCGACAAGGGGGAGGAAACGAACGACGATTCATTTGCAAGGAACTTATCAGACCATATAGACGTTTACATAAATGATGCTTTTGGAACAACACACCGAGCCCACGCTTCAATAGAGGCAATAACTAAATACCTTCCCGCGTACCCCGGATTTCTCATGCAAAAGGAAATAAAATCGTTAAACGAAGTGATTACAACACCTAAAAAACCATTTGTTGCGATCCTAGGAGGCGCAAAGATCGCGGACAAAATAAGGGTAATAGAGAATCTTTCAGTTTTATGTGATTCAATATTGATAGGGGGAGGTATGATTACAGCCTTTTTGATAGCGTCAAAAAAAATGATTAGCAGTACTTTAATAGAAAAAAAAGAGGTGAACATAGCAACCCGTATATTGAAATCTTGCCAAAATATTGAATTACCCACTGACGTGATAACCTCAAAAACTATTTCTCAAGCCTCCATCGGTACGCTAAAATCTGATAATGACCTAGCATCCGACGACCTAATAGTCGATATTGGGCCAAAAACCATCGAACGTTACAAAATGATTATCGGCAGATCAAATACAATATTATGGAATGGACCTTTAGGGATATATGAGTATCCAAATTTTTCTAACGGCTCCTATGAAATAGGCAAATCCATCGCCCGAAGTAAAGCGGCTACAGTTGCAGGCGGTGGTTCTACCGCCGATCTAATAAACAAAGCTAACCTAGTTGAAAGATTTACTCACGTATCTACAGGTGGTGGGGCAACATTAAAATTCTTAGAAGGAGAATCATTGCCCGGTATAGTGGCTTTAGAAAGATGATTTGTTCAAAAATTTTTAATCGTAAAAAACCTATTCTTATCGCAAATTGGAAAATGAATGTTCCGGCAATAGAATGGTTACCATATATCATAAAATTGAAAGAGGATATGCCAAAAAAGGAAGCCACAATAGTGGTTTGTCCGCCAACAGTTTATCTAAGTGAAATGTCCCAAAATACTGCTGATACTGATATCAGGTTAGGAGCTCAAAATGTATCACAATATCTCGATGGTTCATTCACTGGTGAAGTATCAGTTCATATGTTGCCAGAAATTGTAGCGTTTGTCATAGTAGGACATTCAGAACGCAGAACAATATTTTGCGAATCAAATGAGATTATTGCAAAAAAAATAAAGTTAGTAGGTGACGCTGGATTAAACCCAATACTGTGTGTTGGGGAACCTCTAGAAGCAAGGACAAAAACACTTCAAGCAACCTATCTACGTAATCAATTATATAAAAGCCTCGACAATTTTACTTTTTGGGAAAATTTAATTGTGGCTTATGAGCCTATTTGGGCCATTGGAACAGGTAACAGTGCCGATATTGACGATATAAACACAGCCGTGGATGTAATAAACGATGTAATGATCGAACTTAATCCCAAAGCTGAGCCATTTATAGTATACGGAGGCAGTGTTACTCCAAAAAATATTGCTATGTACAAAGAAATTCCTGGTTTAAAGGGGGCCCTTATAGGAGGGGAAAGTTTAGATGTGCAAAAATTTCTAAAAATAATAGATATTTACTGTTACTAGAAAGGACAGACTACAAATTTGTCTAACAAAAAGGTCCTTTTTATCGTAGGTCCGACTGCAGCAGGGAAGAGCAATTTAGCTATAAATATAGCCTTGAGGGTAAACGGGGAAATAGTAAATGCTGATTCACGCCTCGTTTACAAAAATATGGATATAGGAACTTCTAAGCCGACTCCAAAACAACTTTCTCAGGTTCCTCATCACCTGATAGACATTAAATCGCCAACTGAACAGTATAACTTACGTGAATATTTAACTACAGCAAACAAAACTATCTCCAATATTTTGAAGAAAGGCAAGGTCCCGATCATTGTAGGCGGAACGGGTCAATACATTTGGGCTTTGTACGAAGGTTGGGAACTCGATGATACAGCGCCAGATTACGATTTGAGGGAATCACTATCGAAATTGACATTAGACGATTTATGCAAACAATTAGAACATTTCGATCCAAATTCCTTATTCCCCGTTGACCGAAAAAATAAACGACGAATAATTAGAGCAATTGAAAAAGCTAAACACGGTTCAGTTGGTGATAAAAAATCTCTACCTACTTGGGATGCACTAATTATAGGTCTACATGTTGAAAGACCAACGTTACACAAAAAAATTGCTATCCGGACAGAACAAATGATGAAAAAAGGATTCCTCAATGAAGTTAAAACTTTGTTAAATATTGATCTTCCGTCTAATGCTCCTGTGTTTACATGTATAGGCTATAAAGAATTGATTGCTTTTATAAACAAGGAGTATGACCTAAATGAAGCCATTAAACGTACAACTATTTCTACCAACCGTTTAGTCCGACATCAAAATAATTGGTTTAAACAAGAAGACGAACGAATCGTTTGGTTTAACTATTCAAATAATTCAATAGAAACGCAAAAACAGGTTATGACCAAAGTATGGTCATTTCTATAGTATGAAACATATAATTGATTTTTTGAATTCGGAATAGTATATCTAAAATATACTCAGTACCAAAACTTAAAAGAAACTTAATAACTCAGGTAAAAAGTGGCAATAGAATTTACAAAACTTCAAGGAGCAGGCAACGATTATATTGCCATCGATGGGCGAGACAAAGATCTCAATTGGTCCAAAATTGCCATTGAAATGAGTAAACCTGCTTTTGGCGTAGGTTCAGACGGCATTGTGTTAGTCCAAAATTCAACCCACGCCCAAATACGCATGCGTGTATACAACCCAGATGGAAGTGAAGCCGAAATGAGCGGGAATGGGATTAGACTTTTTACCAAATTTGTCATAGATAAAAAAATAGCTTTACCAAACAATAACAAACTATCTATAGAAACAGGAGGAGGAGTCAGATCGGTGTGGCCCTCATATTCTAATGGTAAAGTAGTATCAGCAAAAGTTGGGATGGGAAAAGCACAATATGATCCAAAAGAAATACCAATATTAAAAACAGAAAACAACTTCTCAATTACAGTAAAAAGAAAAAAAATATCTCTTACATGCCTGTCCATCGGAAATCCCCATGCTGTGACGATAATTCAAGAGGATGTTGCAAAGTTTCCTTTAACCGAAATAGGTCCAATTATAGAAACCCATAAAACCTTCCCTAATAGAATAAATTTCGAGATTGTGAATGTCATTGATCGTAATACAATAAGGGCAAGAATTTTCGAACGAGGGGCAGGGGAAACTCTATCATCAGGAACAGGTTCTACCGCATCGGCGGCCGCAGCCAGATTCCTGGGTCTAGTAGATGACGATGTTAAAGTCTTTTTAGATGGTGGGGAACTAAGTATTTCTTGGGATGAAGATGAAGAAATTTATCTAGAAGGACCAGCAATTGAAACTTTCACTGGATCCTGGCCAGATTGAGTAAAATATCACTATTTTTATGTGGAGCAACTAAATGGAATTAGCTAAACGAGTCAAAAATTTACCACCATATCTGTTCGTTCAAATTTCTAGAGCAATTGCAGAAAAAAAAGCACAAGGTATAGACGTTATATCATTTGGTATAGGCGATCCCGATATACCTACCCCTAATTCAGTCATTGAGACACTAAAAAGTGCTTCCGATAATAAAATCAACCACAGATACCCAGAATCCGAAGGGCTACCAGTATTAAGGAAAAATATATCAGAATTCTATAAAAAAAGATTCGGGGTGAATTTGGATCCAGAAACTCAAATCATTAACCTGATAGGTGCTAAAGAGGGAATTGCCCACGCGGCATTGTGTTTCATCGATCCCGGAGATATTGCCATATCTCCTGATCCCGCTTATCCGGTGTACGAAATAGGAACAATGTTCGCTGGGGGTAAGTGCCATATGGTGCAACTAAGGCAGGAAAATGGTTATCTTTTAGACCCTACAGATATACCTACAGATGTGGCAAAAAAGGCGAAAGTCCTTTGGTTAAACTATCCAAATAACCCTACTGGAGCTACCGCAAATTTGGAATATTTTGAAAATTTAGTCCTTTTTTGTAAAGAATTTGACATAGCCCTACTTCACGACGCTTGTTATACGGAGGTAACTTATGACGGGTATGTAGCACCAAGCGTTCTTCAGGTGAATGGGGCCATTGATGTTTGTATGGAGTTCCATTCATTATCAAAAACCGCAAACATGACCGGTTGGAGAGTTGGAATGGCAGTAGGTAACAGCGAAATGGTAAATGCTTTGATGCGGGTCAAATCTAATATAGATTCGGGTCTACCACAAGCAATTCAACAAATGGGAATAACAGCCTTACATTTATCAAAGGGGTGGATAAATTCGAACAATGAAATCTACCGAAAACGCAGAGATAAAGTGGTTTCAGTATTAAACCAAATAGGAGTCCATACAAATCCACCAAAGGCGGGGTTGTATATATGGACACCTGTTCCTAAAGGATATTCTTCTTCCCAATTCGCCTCAGATCTATTAGAACAGGTCAATGTAGTCGTTACCCCTGGTAACGGATATGGACTGGGAGGTGAAGGGTACATTCGGCTTTCTTTAACCATACCTGACGATCAAATCGATGAAGGACTAAGAAGGCTGTCACAATTTAGGATAAAAGGTTAATTAAATAGTATTAATGCCCGGTAAAAATTCATTTATCACAAAGCCAACCCCTGAAAAAGCTCTACTCGCCGGCGTTGAAAAACGCGATAATCCCGATAAGTGGCCCCTATCCGAGTCTATGTTTGAACTAGCGGAACTGGCAAGATCTGTAGGAGCCAACCCAGTCATTACAGTAACTCAAAAAATCCATGGTTCCCAACCTACGTACGTTGGCAAAGGCAAGCTAATGGAAATAGTTGGTCATGTAAAACATAATCAAATAAAAATCGTCATTCTAGATGATGAACTTCGTCCTTCGCAACAAAAAGTCCTCGAAGAAAAACTACAAGTTAAAGTAATAGATAGAACGGCTTTAATCATCGACCTTTTCGCCCAGCGCGCTAGATCTAGGGAGGGTAAACTTCAAGTTGATCTAGCCCAAACCGAATACCTTTTACCAAGATTAGCCGGTCAATGGTCCCATTTAGAACGCCTTGGCGGAGGAATAGGAACCCGGGGTCCTGGAGAGACACAAATAGAAACTGACAGAAGACTTGTCAGGTCAAAACTTTCGAAGATAAAAAAAGAAATAAATAAAATCCAAAAGCAACGCCGTCAACAAAGAAACCTTAGAAGGGTAACCAATAAAGCGTCGGTTTCAATTGTTGGTTACACTAACGCCGGTAAATCAGCTTTGTTTAATCAACTTACGGCGGGAAGAGTTGTTGAAAAAAACCAATTGTTTTCTACCCTCGACACAACTACTAGACAAATTCAATTGAACCGCCATTCCAATGTAACAATATCGGATACAGTGGGATTTGTAAGTAAACTCCCTTCGATTTTAGTTTCGGCATTCAAAACTACGCTAGAAGAGGCATCTGAGGCTGATCTATTCTTACATGTGGTGGACGTTTCAAATGATTATAGTTTTGAAAAATACGAAATTGTTAATCAAATGTTAACCCAATTATCGTTGGCCCAAACGCCAAGTATACTAGTATTAAACAAAATTGATTTACTAAAAGAAGGCAAACGAGAAACCATAGAACGTTGGAAGGACTTTTTGCAAATTTTTAACGTAGATGATCGAACACCAATCGCAATAACATCAGCTACAAAACATTATGGTCTAAAGCGACTAAAAAATTTAATGGAAAACAAAATACAACAGGGGAACAATTGATCTGTTCGTTTTATTGCGCACTATCATTGTTATGTCAAATTTATAATCGTTATGTTTACTGACATTAGAAAAATCGTAGCATCACTTACCTGTCTGGCGATTTCCATCGTTGTCTTATCTCTGGCCTTTCGCAGTACCAGTACAGCCCCAGAAACCTTACCAAATCTCGATTTGGACAAACCTGACCAACAAGTAACAACTATTATCGTTCCCGACCAAGTACCAAGAGGCTTGGAAATCGTTTGGGAAGCCTTTTCAATAATTAATCATGATTTTATTGATAAACATCTAATTGACCCTGCAAAAATGTCGGAAACAGCTGTTGATGCAATGGTGGAATCTTTAGACAACAAACACACCTCATATATTAGGCCTGAAGCTTTTAGCGTACAAAATGAAGATTTTAAAGGCAAATTTGGAGGTATCGGTGCTCAAGTTTCAAGCGCCCCTGATGGCAAAGGCGTAATTATCACAAAGCCTTTGCCAAATACTCCAGCCGAAAAAGCTGGAATCAAAGCAGGAGACAGGATAATTGCGGTTAATGGGGAAGATGCTACTGATTGGAGTGTTTTGGAAGCAGTTAACAAAATTAGAGGTCCCGAAGGGACAAAGGTCACTATAACCGTTGAACATGTAGGATCACTAGATCCCATCGATATTACCGTTGTGCGAGGAATTATAGATCAACCGAGTGTTTTTTCCAGGGATATTCCGGAAACTGAATATACCAAAATCAGATTGACACAGTTTACTGCCGAAACGCCTAATGAATTCAGGAAAGAACTTAAATCTGCCACTTCATCCGGAAAAAAAGGAATCGTGTTGGATCTACGTGGTAATCCAGGTGGTTTACTTTCTGCAACAGTGGAAGTTGCTTCGGAACTTTTACCACAAGGTATTATCACATATGAAATAGATGCGACAGGGAATCGCACCGATTGGCCCACAATGAGTGGCGGTTCTTATCTAGAAGTACCAATAGTTACTCTTATCGACAAATATTCGGCATCTGGAGCTGAAGTTTTAGTAGGAGCATTACAAGATGCAGGACGGTCAATTCTTATAGGTGAAACGACTTTTGGAAAAGGAAGTGTTAACATAGTTAGAGGGCTATCAAATGGTGGCGGTATATATCTAACTCATGGTAGATGGTACACACCTAACGGTAGAATGATCGAAGAGGTAGGTATTGAACCAGATGTGGTCGTATCGTATCCAGCCGGATCTAAAGAAGACCCCCAATTGAAAGCTGCGATAGATCAATTGAATTTTCAAAACAATAATACGAAATAGGAGCGTAAACACATGGCTCCGAACTCGAATAAGAAGTTGGTTAGCTCGAATAGACGCGCGAAATTCAATTACGAAATAATCGAATATTTAGAAGCAGGAATTTCTTTGAAAGGATCTGAGATTAAATCTATCAGAGAAGGCAGGGTAAATATTTCAGAGGGATATGTTCAAATCAAAGAAACCGGTGCTTGGCTCCATAATGTCCATATAGCTTCGTATCAACCTGCCGGAAATAATAATCAGCATAATCCGACCCGAACTAGAAGATTGTTATTACACAAAAAAGAACAAACCCGTATACGCCTAGAAATTGACAAAAAAAAACTAACAGTTATACCAACGTCTATGTACATCAAAGGCCGCTTAGCGAAAGTCGAAATCGCAATTGGTAAAGGTAGAAGGAAATTTGACAAGCGCGACCTAATAAAAAAACGTGAATCAGATCGGGAAATAAACCGATCGATAAAAATTCGTTAAATATTGTAATCGATAGTACAATTGAATCGGGGACGCGTGGTTTCGACAGTTTAGTGAATATGAAACTGCGGGCCGTGGTGCCGTCACCACGTAAACAACGGCAAACTTATAAATGGCGAAAAAGAACTCGCTCTCGCAGCTTAATTAAGTAAAGCGACGTTCGACTTGTTTTAAATCCGGCGAAACAGGATCGAGCGACGAAAGTCCGGATTGCGACCCGAAATTCGACCAGTGTTCCGGGAGTAAGAAATAAGCTGGCTATGTTAATATGCTCTGTTCGCCAGTCAACAAGTTTATTAACTAAAGAATGACTGGATATGCCCGTAGACGTTGAAGTACGAACTGAATTGGACGGGGAGTTCGACCCTCCCCCGTCTCCACCAAAAACAAGTTTTTTGTGTATACATGATTTAATAACCCTGTGTAGTTTTCCGCATAATTAGGATTACCACAAAAACAGACACCATAATTATAGATAACACATATCTTGTAAACACAGTATTTTTCTTTGTTGATTCAACAACTCTCCGCCCTACCCCGTTACATATTGAACAGGTTGTAATTTGTTGAATTTTATCAAAATCCGTGCCTATCGATCCCGACAGTTGACCTCTCCCATCGCAACGCTTGCACGATATTATTTCACTTCCTGGTGTGGTCGGACCGATTTTAAATAAACTGCCCTGCCGTGGAATAACGTAAATTCCTATGATGAATCCTCCGACCAAACCTGCCACATGGGCAGTATTATCTACACCATCCGTCACCAACCCTATTACTATATTTATGCCTACAATAAACAACATAGCCAATAAGGTATCTTTACCAGTGGAACCTAACCTATCTCTATTCAAAATTAAGAATGCAGTACCTGTTCCAAAAAGACCAAAAATAGCCCCGGAGGCCCCTGCTCCAACGTTTGGGCTGAAATAAAAACTACATGCATTACCGATAATACCTGAAAGCAAATAAACGACTAGATACCCAAACGACCCTAGAACTTTTTCCATATCCAATATTCGTGCCATAACAAAAAGTCCAATCATATTAGTAAAAAGATGAAAAATACCAATATGCAAAAAAATGGGGACTATTAGACGCCACCACTCTCCATCAATTATCGCTGGTCCATACCTAGCACCCCATTTTATCAAGTTAAGATATCCTAACGTTCCATCCGTACCTCCAGTAAAACCCACCAAAATGTGAATAAGGACGTTAGAAATAATGAGTATTGTAGTGACAGGATTTTTTTTTAATTCATTCAATTAATATTTTTACTAATTTTCGGTATTTTCTCGAAAAAAGCTTCACAAATTAAACCTGTACTATATCCAATGGTGGCAAAGTTTTGATTATGCCTTTATCCACCGCCATAGAAAATAGTCGTTTTAGAGATGATATCCCTTCCAAACCCATGTTAACCGTGTCAGTATTTACGTACATTCTAACGAATTTACGACCATCTTCCTTTTCTATACCTCGGCCGAACCCCAAAGCATATTCAAGAGCTTTATCCTCATTATTATGGGCATATTCAATACTCTGTTTCAGGGAATTCGTAACTTTGAAGGATAAATCTTTTCCCAGATTTCTATTCACAACATCAAGCCCCAAAGGGATAGGCAAGCCGGTTTGAGTGAACCAATGTTTTCCTAAATCTAATACTAATTTAAGGCCCCAGTTTTTGTATAGTATCTGCCCTTCATGTAATAAAATACCCGCATCAACTTTTCCGGAGCTTACAAGCTTCTCAATTTGATTGAACTCTACAAAAATCGGCGTTATGTCCGTCGGACAAAATATTTGATACAAAAGCCAGGATGTGGTATGGCTTCCAGGAATAGCCACTGTTCGACCACTTAATTTAGACATTGTAATCGAATCCTTTGAAACTATGACCGGACCATAATTTCGACCAATTGAAGCTCCACAAGACATGACCCTATAATGATCGGATACGTTTGGATAATGGGCAGCTGAAATGGCAGTTACAGGCAATTCACCGTTAACGGCAAGTTCGTTTAATGTTTGAATATCGGCCATTTTGTGATCAATTTTATATCCTTTAATTTTGACAATCTCTTTTGCCAAGCCATAAAACATGAAAGCATCATCCGCATCTGGACTATGCCCAAAAGTTATGGTGTTCAATTTATTCAAGTTAATGACCTCCCCGGTTATACCAGTGTATAATCCGTTAACCTTTCAGTAGGTGTATACCCAGCATCTTCGATCATTTGAACCAACTCATCTTTACTGGTCCTATTATAAAATCCAGCAGCGAGCATGACATTTTCATCAAATAATGTTCCTCCAAAATCGTCTGCTCCAAATTTTAAAGCTACCTGACCGGTCTTTTTGCCTTCTGAAAACCAAGAGGCCTGTATATGAGGTATGTTATCTAGAAATATTCTAGAAACAGCTATAATTTTTAGATACCGATTTGGTCCAGCTTCATTTGCTATCTTTTTTGACAAGGCAGTAAAATCTTTTTTGAATGACCATGGTATGAAAGCGGTAAATCCTCCGCCGTTATCATACTGCATAGCTTTGTCTTGTACATCACGGATATGACCTAAGGTTTCGATAATGTCAGCATCTGTTTCAACGTGTCCATACATCATTGTTGCGGTGGTTTTAAACCCAACCTCATGAGCATCCAAATGGATTTCGGTCCATTGTTCAACGCTATTTTTCGGTTTAAATCGGGAAATCTTTTTTTTAACTTTGTTAGAAAGAATTTCTGATCCTCCACCAGGCATTGTCCGTTGCCCTGCTTCGAACAATGCTTCCAATACAGATTTAGTAGTTTTACCGGAAATTTCCGACATTTTTATTATCTCTGGAGCTGACCAATAGTGAGGTGTAATACTAGGAAAACGTTTTATCGTTTCCTTTACCATATCAATGTAATAAGAAAAAGGAATTTCATTGTTTAGACCGCCTTGCATCAAAACCGTCCGCACTCCATAGGGTACTACACGTTGTATTTTTTGCATGATGTCAGATACAGTGTATGTATAGGCAGATGGATCTTTAGGATCAGTCCTATAAAAAGCGCAAAAAGAACAATATGCGTCACACAAATTAGTATAGTTTAGGTTTGTGTCTACAACATATGTTACCGCATTAGAGGGGTTGTGCTTCTTTCTCACAAAGTCAGCCATAGGTGCCAGTTCCAACAAATCAACACCGTTTAGTAAATATTCCCCTTCATCTTTTTCTAATCTATTCCCATTAATGATATTTTGTTTTACTTTATCGTCCATATTGTTTACCCCAAAGGTCAGATACCTTTATCTTCTAGTATCTTTTTAAACGACCTCAACCCTTGTTTTTCTCTGTGACCTATTTCGTAAACAAAATTGTTGATGTAATTTCTAATTTCATCATCATCAAAAAAGTTGTTACGTCTTTTAGCAATAATTTTATTCAATGATTTGAGTGATATTTTCATCCCCCGGTGTAAATCTGACGAAAACTGTTCAAGAAGACCTCTGTCTATATCCCTTCTAGCAACCCACTGGGCAAAAACAAAGGGTTTGTCAGTCATTTCAGTCCAAGCTGATCCGAGATCATAGCAATATCGGTATAAACCTAATTTTTTTGTTTGGATCGCTAAATCACCAATCAACAAAATGGCATCGTGTTCCTCGTGATCGTCCACATAAGTTAAATTTTCTACTTTCCAATAATCTGAAAAAAGTATCTTTAATAATTTTATAGAAGTGGAAGAGTGGCTAGTTAACGCAACCACTTTCCCTGAAATGTCGGCGATGGGAACTTTTGAAAAAATGAATACGCTTTTCGCTGGCCCAAAAGTAGCAACCCCTAAATTAGCCACTGGTGACAGTAAATTTTCAAATTTAAATATATCAACTATCGGAATGGGACCAACATCTATTTTTCCTTGAATTACCAACCGAGTCATTTTTCTAGGAGGGCATGCTATTAAATTCCAAGGCCCCTGCGCTAAGTTGTGGTAAAAAACTTCCGAATTTAAATAAGTCATATGTCCGACCGTAAGAACATTTTTGTTATTCATTAATCGTACACACGAATTTCGTTATATAAGGCATCCCGTTCAACAGGAATACGATCAGCATCCTGTATAGACAATACCATCTTCTCTCTCGCTCTTCCTAGAGGAGAATCGGCGAGAGCAGCATGAGCAATTTTTTCTTCCCCAATAGTGCCATCAAGGTCATTAGCGCCAAAGTTCAATCCTATACTAGCAGTGGCTTCTCCCAACATAACCCAATAACTCTTTATATATTTGATGTTATCCAACATTATCCTTGATGCAGCAATCATTTTTAAATCGTCAAGCGGTGGAGTATGCCTACGTCTCAAAAATGTAGAGCCTACTTGATATTCGAGAGGAATAAATGCTAGAAACCCACCGGTTTCATCCTGCAATTCCCTAAGTTTAATCAAATGTCTGATTCTTTCTTCAAAAGTCTCGATATGACCGTAAAGTAAGGTACAGTTAGATTTTATTCCCATTTTATGGGCAATTTTATGAATCTCTAGCCACCTATTTTCGTTTGCTTTTCCTGGTAAAAGCATTTTATGGATTCTGTCGGAAAAAACCTCAGCTCCACCACCAGGCATAGTTTGTAATCCAGCTTCTTTTAAAGTAGTTAAAGATTCTTCAGGGGTCACCTTCCATCTACGGTGAAAATAATCGATTTCAGAAGCAGTAAAAGCTTTGATTTGTACATCAGGAAATTTATCGTGTATTGATCGAACCATATTGACATAGTGATCAAATTCCCAAGTTGGATGATGCCCCCCCACTATATGTACTTCACTTATATTTTCGTCTATCTGATTCAAAATCTCGTCAATTGACATCTCGTAGGCATCATTTTCACCCGGTTTTTTTGCAAAATCACAAAATTTACAACTCAGCACACATATATTTGTAGGATTTATATGACGGTTCAAAACAAAAAATACTTTGTTGCCAGATATTTGTTTTGCTGCGAATGCCGCCATCAGACCAACAGCCGAAAAATCTTCAGTTTCTAGAAGTTGGATTCCTTCTTTTTCTGAAACCCGTAAACGAGAAACCATTTTCTCCCAAATAGGTATTAATAACTTATCCTTAAATTCAATATTCGGCGTTTCAATTTTCGCTAATTCCAATAACTGTCCCAATTTGATTCAACCTTTCTAATTACCGACTCATCCATTTTAAGTGGTTCTGGATAACCAGATTTCCAAGTGGCATCTATACCCATCACTCCCTCATAAACTGGTTTTATTCCATCGAAATCAATTTTTGCAAACGTTACATCGATAGCTGGATCAAACCGTGTAAAAATTCCCCACAACAAGTCGGTGTTATTTTTAATATCGATGTCATCTGACACAGCAACTATGATTTTCAACTGTTTCATCAAAGGATGTTTAACCAAGTCATTGATAATTTTTTTTCCATCCAATTTAGTCTGAACCACCAACAAAGTGTTACCAATCAATCTAACCTTATCGATACCTTTAACCAAAAATTCTATGTTCGCTGGTATGGGAACTGCCTTTGGTCTTGGTATTTTTTCCTTATATGTTGTCGCGTTAATTATCATTTTAGAACCTTTGTGTTGAGATTCACCGGTGAAATCCAACGTATCAATGAAAGTCTTACTTACTAGGTGAAAATCTTTTGACGAATCAAAATTACGTCTGATTTCTTGTAGCACCTTCGTTTTATCCGATGGATCAACATTTCCGTCAACAAGTATTAAAGTTTTAGTTAGTGAGAGCTGTCCTTCACCAAAAATTCCGTATGCAGTTTTTAATGCTTCACGAGCGTATCTTTGTTCGACAGCAACTACAAGCAGGTTATGAAATCCTGTCTCGAAGTATGCCCATAAATCGACTACTTCTTTCCTTAAAAGCCTAATAAATGGTTTAGTAATCTTCTGAACAGCGTCACCCATATACCTATCTTCTTGGGGAGGCCTTCCTACAACTGTAGCAGCATATATAGGATGTGGTTTTCTCAGTATTTTAGTTATTTCAAAAATGGGATGCGGCGATTTAAGAGAATAATGGCCAAAATGGTCACCAAACGGACCTTCCTCTCTTCTACGTCCTGGTCTAACGAACCCTTCCAACACAAATTCGGAATTGGCAGGATAATTCAAGTTAACTGATTCTCCTTTTTTCAAACTTGTTCGACCACCTCTAATTAATCCAGCGAACATCAACTCGTCAATTCCTTCAGGAAGGGGCATAATAGCCGATAACAATGTAGCTGGGTCATTACCTATTGTCACAGCAACCTCTAATGGAACATTTAATTTCTCAGCATTGTGGTAATGAAATCCGCCTCCTTTCTGTATCTGCATGTGTAATCCCGTAGTCATATTATCGTAGACTTGCATACGATAAATACCCACATTAGCTTTGTTGGAAACTGGGTCAGTGGTAAACACCAAAGGCAGTGTTATGAACCGTCCTGCATCGTTCGGCCAACATTTAAGAATGGGTATCCCATCTAAATTAGTATCTGAATAACTGTTCAATTGACCTTTGGTTCTTTGAAATTTCGGACGGATATTTTTCAACATGGTAAAAATGGTTGATCTGTTATCCCAAAAATATTTTATTTTCGGTGGATTTAAGTCGTCTATCAAATTATATAATTCTTCACTTATCTGAGATGGATGGCGCCCAAGAGCCAATTCGATACGACGTTCTGATGCCAAACAGTTTACGACAACTGGGTAATTGGAACCTTTTACATTTTCAAAAAGGATAGCGGGTCTGTTTTCTTTTACCGCCCGACCAGCTATTTCTGATATCTCAAGTATTGGGTCCACTTCCGATTGGATTGTCACCAATTCGTTTTCGGTCTGGAGTCTTTTTAAAAAAGATTTCAAATCTTGGAACATGTCATACATCTCTCTAACAATTTCAATCTTTTTTACCAACCCACCTAACGCTATTTTGATTTTCTATACCCAAGTGATCTAAAATTCTATCCACTATGAACGATATTAAATCATCTATCGTTTCGGGCTTATGGTAAAAACCCGGGGACGCAGGCATAAGGAGCGCTCCCGCTTCAGTCACCTTTCTCATATTTTCAATGTCAATTAAACCAAGCGGAGTTTCACGCGTTACTAAAATTATTTTTCGCCTTTCTTTCAAACACACCAATGCCGCCCTATCAATTACATTAGAAGATATACCATTACTTATTCTACCTAGAGTTCCCCCAGAGCAAGGAACGACTATCATACCATTATGTTGGAATGATCCTGAGGCTATTGACGCACCCACATTCTTTTCATCGATTAATTCCACTTCTGTACTGGCTTCAGTAACATCTATCCATTCTAGAAAAGGATCACGGTCCAATTTTATATTCCCACTCAACGAAATAGATTCTTCTTCTCCAATAACTTCCCGTCCAGAGCCCGACACAACCACTTTCAATTTGTGTCCATTCGTAACAATTCTATTTGCTAGTAAACTTGCATACCTAGATCCGCTAGCACCGGTTATGGCAAGTACGTAAATCCCCATTATATGAAAATGTCTCCAACTGAAAATACAAAAAAGATTATGGCAATTAATCCATTTACTGTGAAGAAAGCTGTATTCAAGCGTGACATATCTTCAGGTTTCAATATGTAATTTTCGTATGATAGTAACAAAGCGGTGGCAATAACTCCAACATAATAAATCAAGCCAAACCCATAAATATATCCGGTTAAAATAATGAGAATGATCGTAGTAAAATATAGGATTTTTGTGATTCTTAAGGCCGAGGGTAAACCAAACCTAGCAGGTATGGAATGAATTCCTAATCTACGATCATTCTGTATATCAAAAATTCCGTATAGTATATCGAACCCTGAAACCCACAACCCAGCTGCAATTCCTAAAAGTACACTCCATAAAGAAAAGTCTCCAGTGAGCGCTATCTGAACGGCAGGCGGGACTATTAAATAAATAAGACCAATTCCGAAATGACACAGCCATGTAAACCTCTTAAGGTATGGATAGATTATTGCCAATGCTATCGGAACAGGGGTTAAAAACCATGCCAAAGTATGTAGCCTAGACACAGCGAATAAAAAAATTAACACCGAAATAACAGCATAAACCTGCCCCGACAACAGTGACAGCCTTCCATCAACTAAAGGACGGTTGGCAGTACGTATATTTAACCCGTCAATCTTCCTGTCTATTAAACGGTTTGAAAACATAACGAAGGTACGCATAGAGACCATAACGACAAATACCCAAAAAAAGTCTGTTAGTTGTGAAGCACTCTGTGTTGTCATAAAAAAAGCAACAAGAGCAAAAGGCAAGGCAAAAATTGTGTGCTCAATTTTTATAGTTTCAGCAATGATTCGAAAATGAGCTAGGGATTTTTCCGCTTGATTCATTGACCTTATAATCCGTTCAAAGATACAACCAAACTTGTTTGCTCTTAAAACAAAATGTATATTTTAACATTTTTCTTCATCCATTTTATTTTGTGTGGGATTAGATTGATATAGCGGTTTCAAATATATGTGATAGAAATAAATATATGAATCCAAATGAATTAATTCACAGGCCCAGAGGTTTCAAACCTTTAGCTTCAGGCATAGAAGGTCCTGAGGGACCCGCTTTAGGTCCGGACGGTTGTATGTATTTTGTAAGTTCTGATAATGCCAGCATTTTGAAAATATCCAGCGATGATCAAGTCTCAACTGTTTTAACCTTATCTGGAAGACCAAATGGATTAGCTTTCGGAAACGATGGTGAGATGTATATCGCTGATGCAGGTTCAAAATCTATATTACGATACTCCGGGAAGGGAAAACCTGAAGTTTACACAGACAATTATGATGGTGCTTCATTTTCTGGTCCGAATGATATTTGTGTCATGGAAGATGGTAGTTTGCTTTTCACTGATCCCTTGCGACTGCCACCACCCGACCCCTCGATGAGTCCAGTTTTCAAAGTTGATACAACTGGTATTACTGAACCATTTATCACTGACCTTGCTTATCCAAACGGCATTGCCATTTCTTACGATAAATCCGAAGTGATCGTTTCAGAAAGTAAGGCAAATCGTTTAATAGCAACTAATTTACAAACAAAAGAATCTCAAGCGATCAATCAACGCTTGGTAAGGAGATTTAAAGAACCTGGGCGACCAGATGGCATTGCGATTGATATTGAGGAAAACATACTGGTTTGCCTGCCTGGAATTCACTCGATAGCTAAGTTGGATAAAAAAGGCGAAATGCTGGATCTTTTCCATGTCCCAAATTGGCAACCAGAAAATCTCGCTTTCGGAGGTCCTGATAATAAAACATTATATGTATGTTCAGGGTTACAGTCAGCTGTCCATACATTCAAAAATGATCTACCCGGTATAAAATTACCGATTGGAAACAATTAATTACGTCCTAAGAAATTTCTTCGCAACGGTTTTATAATCATACTCAATCATCGTTGGCCGACCATGAGGACAAGATTGAGGATAGTCTGTAGATTCCAGTTGGCTTACCAACGCGTTCATTTCGTTCCACGATAATTTCTGACCAGCCCGCACTGACGAGTGGCATGCTAACAAGGCAAACATGTCTTCTTCCCAGTTTCTTCGATCACGATCAACGGACATTTGATCAATAGCTGTAGTTAACAAATCTTTAACATTGAAAGAGTTCAAATCATTCTTTATATTTACTGGAATGGCTCGAACCAAAATTAACTCGTCCCCAAAATCTTCTATGAGCCAACCAACATTGTTAAATGTTTCGATGTGTTCTAAAAGTTTTTCTTTTTGCGAAGTAGTTAAAGTGATTACTGTGTTATCAAATAAGGCTTGGGACATTTTTTTATTGTTGGTATAGTCTTTCATCATAGAATCGTAAACAATTCTTTCATGAGCAGCGTGTTGATCTATTAAAAAGAAGCTATTTCCGCTTTCAACAATTAGATAAGTTTTTTTTATTTGTCCTAATATTCTGAAAATCAATCTTCTATCATCATTTGGAGCTAATAAAGGAAGGCTTTTCACATTTGTTGTTTCCCTATCATTATGTATCGCATCTAAATTAAATTTCATTGGTGCGGCCACGGTACTCAAAACATTATTGTTCTCGGACAAAGAAATATTATTTATCACGTTATGAACGGATTTTGACAAAAGCGAAAATACTAAATTTTCCCTCAGAAATCTGACTTCGGATTTTGATGGGTGAACATTTACGTCTACATCACCTAAAGGTGTTTCTATGTTAATTACCGATATCGGAAATCNCCTATCNGGTATCAAACCTCTATAACTCCGTTCTACNGCGAATTTTAATCTNTGAGATTGAACACACCTACCATTCACAGAAAANTTCATGTAATTCCGATTACCGCGNTATAAACCTNGGTANGAAACCAANCCTTTAAATTTAAATTCTGATTCATCTGTACTATTCAAAATCAATAAATGATCACGAGATTGAATACCAAACAGNCTACNNACTAAATCCATTATGTTTCCATTTCCAAAGGTAAACAANCGACGGTTACCGTCAACGAACAAAGAAAAAGAAACAAAAGGCCGTGTAAGTGCTATCGAAGATATTATAGATTTAATTTTGGAGGTTTCTGTCCTCGGCGAATCCATGAACTTCAACCGCCCAGGGGTATTATGAAACAANTTTAGAACTTCTACTTCAGTTCCAAANGGTATACCNACNGGNNTTGTTTTAACGGGTANCCCTTCATTAAGCGTGATACTCCATCCATTTTNAGNATTTTTTTGACGGGTTGACATAACTATTTCCGACACACTNGCTATGGNTGGGAGNGCTTCACCCCGGAANCCCATAGTCCGAACATCANTTAAATCCGAATCATCNTCAATCTTAGATGTAGCAAANCGTTCAAAAGCTGTNTTTATTTCANTTTTTTTTATNCCCATCCCATCATCGATAACTTTTATTGATTTNAGACCCCCAGACTCTACATGNACTTGAATTTTTTTTGACCCCGCATCTAAAGAATTTTCTACGAGTTCTTTCACTACCGAAGCCGGTCGTTCAACAACTTCTCCNGCCGAAATTTTTGCAGCTGTNTCTTTATTTAATATCTTTATGGGCAATAGGATTCAAATATNTTANTNCAAACATCCGTAATTTGTTGAGGTTATTATGTCATACCNACATATTCCCNAAGATTCGTTNGGACCGAATTTAAGGAAAATCGGATTAGAAAAATTGNAATGATTAAAGTGGACAGTTAGTTNGGTACATTATAATAACNCTTATTGGATAAAAATAATTCTCTNGAATCGACAANTAAAAACAATGACAACGAAAAATATATTAAGACAAAAATTAGAAACCGGAAAGCCCACNTTGAGTACACATATTCACAGTGTGTGGCCTTCNGAAATAGAAGCAATTGGGATAACTGGNTTTTATGATTATGTAGAGTTCGTAGCAGANTATGGNCCNTCNAATCTCCATGATTTGGACAACATGTGTAGAACGGCAGAANTATTTAAAATGGGGAGTATGATAAAAATCGACCAAAGTCTAATGCCGTTCCTTGCCCAGCGTGGNATCGGAGCCGGCTACAGTAGTGTCCTTTTTACTGATGTCAGGAGCATCAATGAGGTTAGGGAATGTATTATGGCGGCAAGGCCTGATCACCCGGANCACAATGGTCTNTATGGGGTTGCAACTAGGAGGAATNCNTACTCTATGGGTGNTTACGGNGGTTCTCCGGAATANGTCAGGTCANTTGCTGACACAGTTCTCGCNTTTATGATTGAAAAAAANGGAGCCGTTGATAATCTCGAGCAGATACTAGAATTACCGGAGGTTGAAATGGTTCAATGGGGAGGAGCGGATTACTCTATGAATATAGGAACACTTAGGGATGATCCAAGAGTGCTAGCTGCTAAGAAAAAAACTTTCGAAACCGCNATAAAAATGAANGTACCNCCAAGAGCGGAAGTAGAGTCATCAAANGAAATGAAGGAATATTTGGANATAGGTGTAAAGCATTTTTCTGTCGGAACTGATATTAAAATACTATCGNATTTCTGGAGNAGAGAGGGNGAAAAAATAATGAGGGCTTTGGAAGGGGAATAANTAAACTAACTTCCTTTAATNTCAAAGACNNCGAATTTTGTCNGTTGAAAGAGTTACAGCCAGCGAACTCAATATCAATAACNCTCCNGCACAAGCAAAGGCCATTTGGACGCCAGCAAANTCTGCTACNAAACCCAGAGGGATAACNCCTACTGGTATGAGCCCNAAATTCATCATGTAAATACCCATCACCCTNCCCCTATAATTATCATCGGTGTGCTCCATTAAAAGTGAAGAATTCANTGTACGTCTACCAGAATCCCCTATCCCTAGTACAATCATTAGTAAAAGTGCCATCCAATATTNGGTCACCATAGAATTTANTAATATTGCTATTCCCGATATAAAACTTGTTATTAGTAATGTTAAACCTCTNGATTGAGTTTGTTTCATTCCNGCAATAAAAAGAGAACCCAATAACGCTCCAAGTCCTATCATACTCATCAAAAGACCTAAAGCTTCAGGNCCNGCCTTAAAAATTTCATCTATTTGGACGGGNAAAAGNGTCCTAAACGGCATNCCNANTAATGTTGTAGTCATAGCAAGAACTATCAACCACATGANTGTTTTATTAGTGTTGACNTAAGANATNCCCTCTTTCATTTCGACCCAAACTTTTTTACCAGATTNCGACAGCTTAGGAATGTTCGGAATGAAAGANGTGAATAATATNGCNGNCCCAGCTAACAATGCTATTGAGTAATAAGNAAATTCCACCCCAAATACACCGTATATNANACCTCCTACNGCTGGNGAAATTAGGGTCGTTAGTGACATACCTGAAGCATTGAGCGCAACGGCATTTGTTAATTGTTTTTTTTCAACCAATTGGGTAATTATTGCCTGTCGAGCAGGCATTAAGAATGCCCAAATGGTTCCCTGNGCTATTGATGCTNCAAAAAGATGATATATAGAAACCGTNTTNGTTTTTATAGAAAATGCTACAGCCAAAGCTATTAACAACATTCCAAATTGACNTATTTGAAGAATTTTTTTNCGTTCCAANCTGTCGGCAACAACNCCTCCAAAAATTGAAAGNACAAGTATCGGAGGTGCAAAACCTGCGCCNATGAACGCNACCGAAATAGCTGAGTGTGAAATCTCCCANGCCAAGTAACCACGTGCAACCATTTGAATGTTAACTGCCCCCATCATTAGAAGCATACCGAACCACAAAAACCTAAAATTCTTGTTTGTCAATGAATCNAATGTACGNCCAAACCAATCACTATTTCTAATTAATTCACCTCTTCAAANNACCTAGNAACTATTTAAATTCCCTTAGAGGTTTNGCNAAAAAAAGATAGCATATTGAAAATANCATNAAAATAGTCCCAAAAATCGCAACTGANATTTGNGGACCTATTTGATCAATAGCAAATCCCAACGGCAAAATCCCTAATGGCATAAAACCGTANGACATCATAATGACNCTCATAACCCGAGCTTTATANTTATCATCNCTAATTTCCATCATTAAACCCTGCCCTAACGCCCAGCGACCAGATTCCCCCAAACCAATCAAAACCATGGATATTAANCCTACATAGTAAAANGGTAAACCTGATACCAGGAGAAGAGCTGCAGCGGAAATTATTCCNGANANCATAAATATNATGCCNCTATTATTTTGTTTTCTGAGGGTTGCNATAGCCAAAGACCCGAANAANCCNCCAATNCCTGCAGCGGCTAGTAGATATCCAACGTTACTAGNGTCAGATCCGTATACATCCTTGGCATAAACTTGNACTAACATTCTAAAGGGCATTGACAAAATAGCTACAAAAATCATGTTAATTATCACAATTNTTACCAANGGTGTTGAATATATGTATCGTANTCCTTCCCCTATNTTTTTCATNACCGAAACNGTTTTATCAGNACTTGGAGGTTTTAAAGGTTTAACTTTGGATGTTGAAATNACAGATGCACACATTANTAACATAACAAANAAATAGGCNCCCTCGGGTTTTATCCATTCATATAAAATNCCNCCTATGCCGGGNGCAGCCAAGGTTGTGAAACTCATCGCCATAGCATTAAGTGCTACTGCGTTAGTTATATTATCCCGACCTACTAAGTCTGGTATTNCNGCTTGCCGAGCTGGCAATTGCATAGCAAANCCCGCTCCTTGTAAAAGCGAAACAAAAAATAGATGTGACCANTGAATATANCCTGTGAAAATCAAAATACANACCACNCCAGCNAATAAAGCGTTTGAGCCTTGGGCTATTTGTATGATCAATNNCCTGTCCATACGATCACTAANCACACCCCCGAANAGAGACACTAACAGTAAACTTGGAGCAAATCCCATTCCAACAATTCCCGTTATTATTGCATCATTTGTAAGTTCGTAGACCAGAACTCCTCGAATCACCATTTGCATTTGGAAACCTGCCATCGCCAAAAGCATCCCTATCCACAATTTAAAAAAATCGGGGTTGTTGAGTGACTCGAAAGTTCGACCAAGCCAGCCAAATTTATTGATAGAAATCCCCTTCTCAGAACAAAGTTTGAGGTATCATTTGTAAATACTCTACTAGTTACAGTTTACTACTCATATACAAAAACTTGCCCTAATTTGTTGTACTAGTAAACACGTGAAAATAGTTTCATGACCAATTTGCATATACCGTCTATAGCCGATGTCATTGGCGCTAACAAAATTGTTTCGCCACTGATACATAAAACCCCAATAAGGCAATATCCTGAATTATGTGATCTCCTAGACGCGGATGTTTGGGTTAAACACGAAAACTTTCAGATATTGGGTTCATTTAAGGTCCGAGGGGGCATTTATCTTGCTCATAAAGTTGTGGAAGAGGACGATATAAACGGTTTTATTACTGCATCAACAGGTAATCATGGACAATCTATAGCCTTCGCGGCAAAAATATCAGGAATGCCCTCAAAAGTGGTGGTACCAATGAAAGCAAATCCGGCAAAAGTTTCATCTATGATTTCATTGGGAGCTGATGTAATACATCATGGAAACACATTCGACGAATCATTAGAATTTGCCGAGTCATTATCTGAAAAGGAAAAACACTTTCGTTTTGTACACCCAGCGAACGAGCCTTACCTAATTACAGGCGTTGCTACATACAGTTTGGAAATACACGAAAATATTAATAATGTTGATTATTTATTTGCTCCAGTTGGAGCTGGCAGCGGCGCGGCTGGTGCTTCTATAGTCAGCGAAGTAATTTCTCCAAAAACTAAAGTTATTGGGTCGCAATCTGAATCATCTCCTGCCGCTTACCTAGCATGGAAAACAGGTAAATTTAGTCATGCGGAGAATAAAACAATAGCGGAAGGATTAGCGACCGGCCATGCCTATGAATATCCGATCAATATTTTGCAAAAAAAACTCAATAATTTTGTTTTAGTATCAGATCAAGAAATAGAAAACTCAGTACTTTCACTTTTAAAAACCACCCGAAGCCTTGTTGAGCACGCGGGGGCAGCAACTTTGGCTGCTGCTTTGAAATTAAAAAAGGAAATAAAAAGTAAAAGGGTCATACTGGTGTTAAGCGGATCAAACATCACTCTGGAACAATTAAGAAAATTGCTCTAGGCTATGTTTTTCTTTGATATAACTCGATTTCATCTTCAATCAATTTCACCTTCTTGTAATCCTCTTTAAAAAGAGCATAAGCCCTATCTAGAAATAACTGGGCAAGTTTTCCATTTACATGGCCATTTCCCTTAGCAAAATTTGCGAGGGAATTAATGTTTCTATTAGGTGGTAGTTGTTTCCCCATAGAAACAATTTTTCTTGCGCTTTCGTCAATCGTAGGGAGGTCGTCACCTTCAACAGCATACCTCATTTTACCTATGACCATAGTTAATTCAGATAATAAATCACCTTCGGACATCATACTATAAACAACATCGTCAACATCATCAGTATTTCCGGTAACCACAGGTGCATCTAGAGTTGGTTCAGGATTGATTTTTATATATTCTGAAGCAAATTCAGCAATCAAGCTCATCATGGACGTAACTTCATCCAAATTGTGACTACCGCCATTTATTAAATCATCTTTTCTTATATCAGCGATTTTTCTTAACATATCCAATGATTCTACTGGTTCTGGAGTTGGTGGAAATGCAAAATGCGACATGTCGTTTTTTCCAAGGGTTTCGATCTGTCCAGATAAAAAAGGAGGTATATATTTTGATATGTCGACTTTAAGTGGTAAGAGTACAACGTAAGAGGCACTGACTCTTGAATTATCATTTATATGTGTAAAATAGATCAAGGCGTGACCAACGGGTCCGTCTTTTGTGCCTTTTTCGAAATTAAGTTCCAACGTAATAATTAAAACCTACTAAAGTTTCTTTTTTATACATTCTAG
>PCAX01000011.1 GCA_002730795.1 Chloroflexota bacterium | reverse complement strand
ATTGTTCGCAGATACCGTAACCCAACCAGATCCTCCAATGATGAAAGAAACCTTTCCACCCGGCGACAAAAACACCCTGTGCTTTGTGTTAACAGGGTTTTGCGTAACACCACGTATGTTTTTTTGTAGTTCATGTTTTCCACCATAAGCCAGATTTAACATTTCCATACCCCAACCAATCCCTAATACTGGTATGTCCGTTTTTTTAGATTGTGACAATGCCAATGGGATATCTTCAGGAATAGGTAAAGCGCGATTTCCGACACACAAAAGACCAACGTAGGAACTTACCGGCGAATATTTGTCAAGAACTTCGTAATCTTTGTAAAATCTTTCAAAAAACGCCAAATAATCGTCAGGGTTTTCATACTCGGGAAGAATAATCCCTATGTTTTTTTTGCATTTGCGCATGAAGAGTTGACAATCAAAAAGGGATACCCCACAAACCCATCCATTCTGTGAGAGCAGTTTCTATGTTTAACCCTGATTTACGCATATCGTTTGCCAATACAGCTTCTGAAGCCCTGTCTCTGTCCCCTTCTTTATCACCGGTTGGTACAAAAGGGTAAAATGCCCTCCTGTCGTACCGATAAATACAATACGTCCGGAGACCTAATTTTTTAGTTTTTCCATTTATTTCACCTGAAAAATAAAACTCGAAAACAGCGGCGATTAGATTGTTTTTCCCACCGTTAGAACTAATCGAATTACCTACTGTATAAACACTTGAAACTAAATCCTGGAAATTTCCATCTTCTAAAACTATCCACTTCATTCCAACCGAGTCATCTTTCAGTTGGTAAGAAGTTTTTGTTGATCCTGCCCCATCGTATAAAATCGAGTCAATTTCATTAGGCAAATTATCAATAAACGCGTTGGCCCCGTTAACTCTGTAAATAACGCCAGCTCTTCTAGCAGGAGTTATTTCCCCTTTTTCTCTGAGTACTTTTTCCGTACGAAGAATCGGCTCTATAGCTTCCCAATCATTCTTTGGAGATTTATGAGAAGTAAAAATACGGAACATACTTATCGGGCACCGTATTTCATGCGATGTTCTAACTCACGTAGTTTTTTTATTCTTTCTTCAACAGGAGGATGGGTCGAAAATAAATTTGCAGAACCAGAATTTTTGAGAGAAGCGGAAATAATCAAAAATGCATTGGCTGTTTGCATTTTTCGTAAATCTTGGTCGGGTATTTGTGCTATGGTTCCACTTATTTTTCCAAGGGCGTCAGCAAGAGCCCCCGGATCTCCTGAAATTTCAGATCCCGTATGGTCCGCTCCATATTCTCTATATCTTGTCAGCGATAATACTAACATTTGACCTACAAAATAGACAACCATCGTAACCAAATAAGCAATCATCATGACTCCTCCTCCTTCACGTCTTCTCCCCATACCCCCAAATAACATGTTCCAAAAAAACATAGTCATTAGAAAACTTGTCAACATAACAAAAAAGTTTCCCATAGCCAAAACACGTATATCTCGGTTTGCGACATGAGCGAGCTCATGCCCAATCACAGCTGAAAGTTCCCTTGTGCTCAGCCGTTTTTGAATACCCGTAGTAACAGCGACCAAGGCATTATCCGGGTTACGACCAGTGGCGAAGGCATTTGGAACTGCCGAATCGATAACCGCAACCTTTGGCATCGGCATATTATAACGATCGGCTAATGTTTTTATAATTTCATGGAGTTTGGGTTCTTGTTTCTCTGATACTTCTTTGGCTCCAGAAGACTTTAAAACCAACTTATCCGACATATAATACTGAAAAATCGCCATGGCTCCAACAATTATGCCAACAAAAGTAATAGGGATACCAAGCCTCAATAAAAATAACGTAAAAACTGCATAAAGGACACCCAACATAATCATAGTGAGGTACATACGGCTCAGTAGCTTTGGGTCTCTCTTGAACGATTTAGACGTAGATGACATTGCTATTCTCCAATAGTTAACCAAATTCCCGCGTACATTTTACTGTAAATAATTTTACCAAGAATTATTAAACATTTTACTGTAAATATTTTCTTTCAACTAAAAACCGTATAAAAAATATTGGAACGGCAGAAATAGAAACATATAAAACAGTAACCCCTATTATATTTAACTCAATGAATATTAATGAAACTTCGTTAAATCAAGTAGCAAAAATAGCGATTGAAGCAACACTCGAAGCAGGAGATTACATTTCTTCAAGATTTGGAGGAGATCTTACTATTTCCTCAAAATCTGGCAGGCCAGGACAAGATCTGGTGACGGATGTCGATAAAACGAGCCAGAAAATAATAGAAGAAATTATATGTAAACGTTTTCCAAATCACTCTATTCTTGGTGAAGAGGATTCGGATGATAAAAAAACGATAGCAGAAGATTGGGTTTGGGCCATCGACCCTATAGATGGGACCAATAATTATGTGAACACTTCTCAACACCACGCTGTTTCTGTTGCCGCTATGCACAAAGGATACCCGATGGTCGGTGTCATATGGGTCCCTTGGGCTAATGACAGTGGTAACGGCTTATTAATGCATGCAGTAAAGGGCTGCGGTACATGGATAAACGGAAAAAGAATTGAAATTGAAATCGACGACATAAAACCAGTAAGGGGCAGACTTTCCGGACTTCCTTGGTTAGAAATGGGAAACTTTAAATTAAGTAAGGCGTTAATGTCGTCTTTAGGTGAAGTTAGAATTTTTGGAAGTACAGCCTACGAACTTTTTATGGTTGCTAATGGATCTATGCAGTTTAGCTTGACAGGATTTGCTAATACATGGGATTTTGCGGCAGGTATATTGCTAGTCGAAGAATCGGGCGGAAAAGTTTTGTGGACAAATAATACAAACAAGTTTGAAAAATTTACCGGATGGGCTCAGCCATATTCAAATTCATACGATACCTACAAAAACATGCGCGAATGGAAAGGTGCCGTATTGGCAGGATCTAAAAAACTTGTAAATTATTTATCAAAAAACATTAAAATTAATATATCTTCGTAAACTTTTCAGTACGGTTGGATCACCCAAACCTGTGGTTGACACAACCAAATGGAGCTTTTACCTAAAGTAGGGGCCAAGGCACATTGACTGAAGGGTTTAATAAAGGAAATTTACCTTCCAAACTCATTGATTTTACCCTCGTAATTAACCCATCAATTTCATTTTGTTCCAAACATTTTCTAATTTTGTTTGAAAAATCATTTTCGCTTTGTATTTTTTTTACCAAATTGCAAATATCACCAATAAGATCTTCAGGATATTCGACACCTATAAATTCAAACATGACAGTACGGATATTTGTATCGAAATTAAACGTCAAACCCTGGTCTATGGCCCATATCTTGGAAGTGTTAGTTTCAAATAGGCACGAACCACCTTTTCTATCAGCGTTGTTTGTTAACACGTCGAACATAGCTATTTTAATAAATTCACTTAATCGAGCATCCCGTTCAGTAAAATAATTCATATTATGGTTTGACTGTATATAAAGTTGGACACTTCCTAGCCCGTGTGGTCCATCACGTACTATTACTGGAGGAAGGTTAGGCCATCCAAGAACCCTAGAAATCAACCAAGATGCCTTTTCTCTATTGTGAAGAGAACCATATTTGAAATCTATTAGTGGTCTTTCGCCCTTTATTGGTTTGTAAATTGCATAAATTTTTTCGCCCGTTTCTATTTTGGGTTCTAAACGAGCCAAAAACACGTAATTCGAGCCCTCAGGGTGCAAACCAATACCTTTGAAATCCCATGTTCTTAATTTATTTATTATCTGATCTGATGAATAAATCAAAATTTAATTATCGGACTTTGTCTTGACTGCATTTCCATTCAGCTTTAAACATAAGTGGGGATTGTTGGGATCTAAAGGAGCTGCACAAAGAAGACAAGGTTGTCGTCCAGCAGCAATAACCTTCAATATCGTAGCCGAAAGTTCTTCCGCTTGAATCCTAGAGAATGTGAATGAAGCATTAAAAAGTACATCATCTTTATCAGAACCTTGTGCATTTATCGTGAAGAGATCACTAGAAGGATCGTGGATTATAGATAAATCGATACACTGAAATTCGATCTCTTGGATTTCTTTTACTTCAATCGTTGAACTGTCGAAAGGTTCTTTAGTCTCGGGTTGTTTTCTAGTCGCAATAAACTCCCCCAATGAAATTCCGACTTGAAAAAGGCTTTCTTTTTCCATCCATAAGATAATAGAGCCAAAATCCGACACAGCCTCTATTTTAAAAGTCCTTTTACCAGGCTCGCCAATGGAATCCGCCTTAATTACATTACACTCACCTATAAAATATTTGGCCTCATCTGGCACTTCTGATACACCTTAATATTTAAATTTGAAGTTCTATGCCTAAGTTCCATGCTTCATATTTTATGTAATTTACATAATTCACATGCACGCATACCTATAAGAATGTTAAAATAAATCTCATTACGACAAAATTCTTATGGTAAGAATACTAAATCAAAGTGATAGATTGTGAGCGGAGCTCTAGAGGAAAAAAAGACATTTTAATTTTGTTTATAATATCTTCCGTACTCGAAATATGAGCAACGATAAATATACATTTTCGCAAATTATGATGAAAAAAATAGAATTATATGACACTACACTACGAGATGGAACTCAACAAGAAGGAATATCTCTTTCAGTAGAAGATAAGCTTGCTATCACCAAACGCCTTGACGACCTAGGCATTGATATTATTGAGGGCGGATACGCTGGAGCAAACCCAAAAGACGACGAATATTTTAAACGTATTACAAACTTGGCACTCAAACATGCCAAAATTGCTGCTTTCGGCAATACTAGAAAACCAAACACTATCGTGGAAAAAGACGCGTCTATATTAGCTTTATTAAAAAGTAACACCGAAATAGTAACATTGGTTGGAAAAGCATCTGCGTTTCAAGTACGTGACGTACTTGAAACATCTCTCGAAGAAAATCTTTCAATGATAGAGGATTCGGTTAAATTTCTCACTGACAGTAAAAAAGAAGTATTTTTTGATGCAGAACATTTTTTTGATGGGTACCGCGAAAACCCGGAATATTCCATACAAACATTAAAAGTTGCAATTAAAGCTGGTGCTACCCGAATAGTGCTTTGTGACACTAACGGTGGAAATTTACCCACTGAAATAGGAAGCATAGTTTCCGAAGTTTCTAATTCACTGAAATCTTCAACGATTTTAGGAATCCACACCCATAATGATACTGATACGGCGGTTGCATCATCCATAGCAGCGGTGCAGTCAGGTGCAAGACAAATACAAGCATGTGTAAATGGCTATGGGGAACGTACTGGAAATGCAAATATGATTAGTATTATTGGTAATCTAGCCTTAACAATGGGTTATGATGTACTGTCTGAAGATAAGATCAGTACTTTAACAGAAGTTTCCAATTTTGTTGCCGAAAGAGTTAATCGGCGTCCATTTCCTTTTCAACCTTTTGTTGGATCGAGTGCGTTCACCCATAAGGGGGGACTACATGCAGCGGCTACTGAGAGGGTCAAACATGCTTATCAGCACATTGACCCAAGTAAAGTAGGTAATGTAGCTGGTGTAGTCGTATCAGAACTTTCAGGAAGAAGCAACGTAATGCAACGAATAAAAAATCTCGATTTGGATGAAGTATTAGATGAAAATGATGCCCGATCTATTGTAAATTTCGTTAAATCTAGTGAAGCTCAAGGATATACATACGAAGACGGAGAGGCTTCTTTAGATCTGGTATTATATCGAAATATCCCGAATTATGAGACGCCGTTTAATTTAGTAGATTTTATGGTTATAGTAGAAAATCGGCGACGATCTTCCTTCGGATCAGGTTGGCGTTTAGATGGAATAGAACATCCCATGCTTTCAGAAGCTACGGTGAAAATACAAGTTAATGATGATATTCGGCATACTGCTGCGGAAGGTAACGGTCCTGTAGATGCACTAGATAAAGCAATAAGAAAGGGTCTTAAAGATTTCTACCCAAATTTGGATCAAATAAGACTCACTGATTACAAAGTGAGAGTAGTTAACGAAGAACATGGTACTGGCGCCATAGTGCGAGTATTAATTGAATCGGCTGACGATAAGCAAGTTTGGAGAACTGTCGGAGCTTCAGCTAATATCATTGAGGCTTCATGGATGGCTCTTTCGGACAGTATAGAGTGGTGGCTTATTCAAACAGGAACTACACCCATAGTTAGGTGACAAACTCGTCGCATAAACTTATTTTTGTTTCGATTGTTTAACCTATAAAACCGGTTTATTAATGCACACTATACAGGGGAAATCTTATGAAGATTATTGATGTAAAAACATTTAAATGGAATCCAGGTTCGGGGAAAAATTTTTTATATGTTAAATTGTTAACTGATAATGGATTGGTTGGTTGGGGTGAAGCTTACACCCAATCTGACCGCGACGTTCAAATTGAAGCTCACATACTTGAATTATCAAGATATCTAATTGACCGTGACCCTTTTCAAATAAAACACTTTATGCACGTGGCACACGAAGATTTCGCCACTAAACGTTCTTCCATGGACTTAAGCTGCGCGTTAAGCGGTATAGAAATAGCACTATGGGATATCATCGGCAAAGCTTTGGATCAACCTATATATAATTTACTTGGAGGACCTGTCAGACCACGTTTACGACTCTACGCAAACGGTTGGGCCGAAGGTAATAATCCGGACGCAATAGCAAGTCAAGCATTGAACATAGTATCTGAAAGAGGGTTCGAAGCTCTTAAATTTGACCCTTTTCCAGGCCCATGGAGAGAATACGTAAACAAGGAAGAACTTGATCAGGCAGCACTTATTGTACGTCGCGTTAGAGAAGCAGTTGGGCCAAAAATAGATCTTCTCATTGAAGCTCACAGAAGGTTTTCAGCTTCAAATGCCGTTTATGCCATAAAACAAATGGAGATGTTAAATATTTATTGGTTCGAGGAACCTTGCCCACCGGACAATTTGAAAGCAATTAAAGAGGTAAAGGATTCTACCTTTGTTCCCATAGTCACCGGTGAAGCCATTTACTCGATCACCGGGTTTAGAGATGTTATACAAGAAAGAGTTGTTGACATAATTAATCCAGATATTTGTAATACTGGAGGCATACTTGAAATAACTCAGATAGCTGCTATGGCTCATAGTCAATACATTGGTGTGGCGCCACATGGATGGAATTCGACTTCAGTGGGATTAGCTGCAGCTGTGCAGGCATCCTTAACTATGCCAAATTTTTTAATCTATGAATATATGGTCAGCGTCGAAAAACCTTCCAAAGATATCACCATTGGGTACCTTGAACCTGAGGGAAGCTATCTTGAAATGCCAAAGGGTTCTGGACTAGGACTAACGGTAGACGAGACAAAACTACGTAAACACCCTTATATAAAGTTCCCACCACGACCCTTACGTACATTGAGTGATGAAACCACATTTCCGTAGATGGCAAAAAAATCAAAAACTACAATAATGACAATTCTTGTAGTCTACGAACCACGGCTAATTTCAAGAATTATCCGTGGTTCGTAGGTCAGGTTTTAATAGGTGTTGTTTCGTTTCCGCATTTAAGTTTATTTCTTTCCAGTTCCATAATTGAGGTATAGTTTCAACTTTTGACCACATCACCTGTTGATCTGAGAAGTGTATGCTTCCAGGGTGTCCTGACGATCCTAAAGGAACAATCCATCTACTATTTGTCCAATCAGAAGGATCATGAATATAACGATTAACTGGACCAGTTTCTGTAATAAATTCTGATGAAATGGAACTGCCAGATGCAAATGGGGTATCAGAATCACCAGAAGTTTCCACATTTGGGGGAGTTAACTTGTCAGCATCAAGTGGAAACAACTTCGACAGAGGATGTTGGTACGCAGTTTTATGAAGATTTCCCCACCGCCATGTATCAATATCTGGACCAAGTCTATTGTACAAGTATTCTACGGATCTCTGTAGCGATTCTGTTAAAACACTCGATGGATTGAAATGATATGGTGCGTCATGCAAACTACCTGTTGAAAGCCTTCTAATATAATCGGGCTTTATCTGGCGACGCATATGATCTTCCGCCCCTGGTATACCATCAATTATATCTTGACTCAGTTTACCGTAAGCTTTTTCGGCCAAAACTATCGAAAGAAATCGATTTATAACTCCATAAATTGCGGCGGGCTGAGAATTCGCATTCATATCATAGTTCCAACTTGACATCATTTTTATGATCTGATCAGACTTTTCATCATCAATCCTCATAGATAAAAGAGCCTTTACTACCGTTTCTGCTGGAATTGACTTACAGTCAGCGTGGATAAGCGACATTATAGGAGTTTCTATGTTTTCTAATTTTGTTTCTTTTATTTTTTTGATTATCCTTCTGGCTCGATAGTCAGTTCCGAACATATGCGTCAAATAATATGGAAATGTTTCGTCGACCACTCTTTGATTACATGTCACAATAAAACCTATTTTGGGATTACGCACCCGTGGCATTTCACTTGATTTAATAAAGCCACGCCATTTATTCTGATGCAAATCAGCCCTTACTGGGCCCCATCCATTAGCTTCGTTCCGAATGGGAATTTTACCTTTTAGGGAATACCCAAAATTGCCTTCACAATCAGCATAAGGATAGTTATTAACCCTGTCAGTCCAGCCATTTAAAGCGTTTTCCAGTTCATCAGCCGATCTAGCCAGCATTGCTTTATAGGCAGAATCAATCCAATTCGTTGCGCCACACGATCCTGGATCCATTAATGATAAACCCACGTCCGATCTTTCGGATTCTTGTATGATATATCTGTTGTCAGTCCGAATTACCTCAACTTTAACATCACTACCGTCTTTGACTTTTACAATTTCTTCCCGTGTATTTGCTGAAATCCATTCATCTCCTGATAAATAATCAACTCCAGTTTTTGAACGTCGTAATTGCTCAACAAAAAGATCTTGGGTATCGACCCCACCATGGGTCATACCCCATGCCACATTTTCATTGTGGCAAAAATGTAAAACAAAGGGCATACCTGGAATAGAAAATCCAACGATTTCCAAATCAGGCGCACTTAAATGAATTTGATAATATACATTAGGTACTTCAAGGCCTCTATGAGAATCCCCAGCTAACAATGGTAGTCCAGAGATCGTGTTGTCTCCGGATATAACCCAACCATTAGACCCACCTTCGGTACTTTTGAGACCATCCGTTATTGAAGCTATAGAATTTAGCTCATCAATTGCACTCAATTGTGGTCCCTTATATATGCCGCCTGGGGGAAGAGTTAACAAGCTCTCAGGTTGGTAGCCTGGAGTTATTGAAGCTACCCCAGCTGGGCCGATTTCGTTAACCAGTTTTGAAAGCCAAAGTTTACCTTGAAATGAACCTTCAGCTGTATTCCTAACTTTATAAACTAAGACTGAATGCCAATCTTCCCAAGGTTCTGGATTAGAACCCAAAAGTTTATATTCAACAGGCAAATTTTCAGTTGTTTCCAAAAAAGCGTTCACGCCATTTGAATACGCATGGAATGCGTCCTTGCAAATCTTACTGGCATTGGATAGATCAGATTTGGATGTTTCCAAAAGGTTTCTACGCCTCATTAAAATATCTTGGTCCAAGGTTTCTTTACCAAGATATTCGGATAAACGCCCAAGACATCTCATGCGATCGAAGTCCATTTGAAAAAGTCTATCTTGCGCTGTTGAAAATCCCTGGGCAAAAAATAAGTCTTCTAAACTGTCAGATTTTATGTGAGGTATACCCCATTTATCCCTAACAATAATCGCTCCAGCTTTTAGTTTTGAAAAATACTGGGTAGTTGCCGTATCTGGCAGGGAATTTTTAAGATCCTGTTCAGTTAACATATAAAAAGTTATACATCTAAAAAGGTTCTAAACTACATTCGGATGCGACCAGCAATCATATCCCCAATTTGTGATGTTCCCATGACATTTCCTCCGTCACCAGCTATATCAACAGTCCTGTAACCATCCGACAATGCGTTGTTGATAGACGTTTCAATAGCGTCCGCTTCTTCATGGAGGCCGAATGACCACCTGAGCATCATTGAGGCACTCAGTATTGAACCTATAGGGTTAGCTATACCTCTCCCAGCTATATCAGGAGCTGAACCATGTATAGGTTCATATAACGCAGGCTTCCCTCCTCTCCTGCGTTTCTTGCCGTCTGTTGGTGGAGAAGAAGCCAACGAAGCAGAAGGTATCATTCCCAGAGAACCTCCTATAACAGCAGACTCATCTGAAAGAATATCTCCGAACGTATTCTCAGTAACTATTACGTCAAAAACAGAAGGATTCGTTATCATCTGCATGGCTGCATTATCGGCCAACATATGGACTACTTCAACGTCGTGGAATTCTACGGAAAGTTCGGAAGCAATTTCTCTCCATAAACGAGACGTTTCCATCACATTCATTTTATCTAACGAATGCAATATTTTTTTTCTGGTCCTAGCTAATTCGAACGCTACTCTCACGACGCGTTCAATTTCTTTTTCTGTATACGCTAAAGTGTCCACCGCTCTTCTACCGCGACTATTTTCCCATTTTCGTTTTGGTTTGCCGAAATATAAACCTCCAGTTAATTCTCTGATAATTACGAAATCTACGCCCTCCAATCGATCTTGTTTGATTGGAGAAGTTCCAATGAGTTGTGGATATATCTTACAGGGACGAATATTAGCAAACAGCCCTAGGTTTTTTCTTAATCGCAGAATACCGTCTTCTGGTCTGATATCAATCTCTGGGTTATCCCATTTCGGACCACCAACCGCACCAAACAGAACCGCATCAGATCCAAGTACAAGATTAAGTGTATCTTGCGGCAGTGCCGTACCGAATTCATCTATTGCATTACCGCCAACTCTACCGCCAACATAAGTAAAATCATGCTCAAAACGTTCCGCTACAGCGTCAAGAACCCTTATCGATTCGGCAGTGACTTCTGGACCAATACCATCGCCACCTAAAACTGCAATTCGTGCTTCCATATTCTTTACTCACAAAACAAACTATTAAGGGTCATTTCTTATCAGAAATCGCCAATCTTTATTTTTTTAACACTCAAAATTCTATCATCAATTTTGATAAATCAGAATTTTGATTACCAACGAGGGTCTCGATTCGATTCAAATTCTAAAATTTTATTTCTCATCTGAAGTGACAAATCTATATCGTCGAGACCGTTTATGAGGGAATTTTTTCTGAATGAATCTATTTCAAAATTGGTAGAAAAACCATCTTGATCTAAAATAAGTTGTTCATTTAAATCAACTGTGATTTTGTAGGCCGTCTTTTTCAAAGAATTTGCCATAAGCACGTCAATATCTGGTTTTTCCAAAATCACTGGCAACATACCATTTTGCAGGCAGTTGTTGTAAAAAATATCTCCAAAACTGGACGCGATTATGATCTTAAATCCCATTTCTTGGAGTGCCCAAGGAGCGTGTTCTCTGGATGAACCTGAACCGAAATTTCTACCGGCAACCAAAATCGTAGCGTTAGCATATTTCGGAAGATTAAGAACAAAGTCGGGATTAGAAACTCCGTCTTCAAGATATCTCCAATCGAAAAAAGCGTATTTACCAAAACCAGTTCGTTCAATCCTTTTCAAAAATTGTTTTGGAATGATTTGGTCTGTGTCCACATTAGCACGGTCTAAAGGTGCAGCTATTCCGGTGTGTTTAATAAATTTTTCCATCGTTAACCTCTTTAAGTACTATTTGTATTCTACAAATTTTTATCATCTTTTAAAATTTCGGATATGGGATCAATCGGCTTTGGAGGAGTCACCAAAATCGGTCCGATCAAGTTCTTACGTTTTTCTTGCCAAATATGGAGTTTTGTCGTAAGAAACATCGCGAGGAACCCTAAAATAGCAAGCATAATATCAGCTATTATTAAAGCACTATGAGCATTAGAAACATCCTCAATGGTTTTTCTAATTGAAAACCATATTCTCGATATCGTAAGCGGATTAAAGACAAATATTAACAAGAAAGACAATTCCCAAAAATGAACTATTTTAGGTACCATACCTTTTGAGTGCCAATTCGGTTCTCCGGCTGTTATTGAAGGATCACTACCTTTGAATAATTCAATGTATACTCGCCAAGGTTTAAATAAATTCATAATGGGTATAAAAAACCATGTCACCGCCATCTCTGGACTAAATCTTTGTCGTTCACTTCTTAATGTCAATAAATTTCTTGAAGCTCTATGTGTAAATACTCCGAAAACAAAAATGCAACCCAAAAGAGAAATTACCAAAAATGCAAATAATAAAAATGAAATATCTTGAGCAGCCGCAAAAGAGGCATGAAGTTCCATTACATTTTGACAGTCACCTAATTCAGATAAAAGATCGTTAATGTTTACACACTCCAAATTCTCATTTTTCGCAAAATCAATTAATCCCTTTGGGTCAAAAGAGGAAGGAGGGAGTGTAGTAATTCCTTGCTTGTTCCATTCATTCAACATGTATGAAATTCTGTAATCCTGAATCGCAAGGCAAATGCTAATTATCGACCATAGAGAGAGGATTATGATCAACAATTTCAACGTTGAGGCATTTGATTCGTAATAGTAGGGATCATATCGTTTTGCTTTGGCACGATCAAGTTCTTCTCTTCCAGATATTTTCCTGAAAATACTTGTCGGAGTTGAACGTTTCCTTTGATCAAATTTAGAATCTTTATCATCCATTTTTTTTCCCAAAACCGTTTTTATTACGTAAATAAAACTTGCTGATTAAATTTACTGTGCAGGAACCCGTCAAAATATGATTTAAGACTATCACCACTTTCTTACATCTACAAAGTGCCCTTCCACGGCCGCTGCTGCTGCCATCGCTGGGCTAACAAGGTGTGTTCTACCACCTTTTCCCTGACGACCCTCAAAATTTCTATTCGAAGTTGACGCACATCTTTCCCCAGGAAGAAGAATGTCCGGATTCATTCCTAAACACATCGAACAGCCAGAATTTCTCCATTCAAACCCTGCCTGTATAAAAATAGAATCAATTCCCTCTTTTTCTGCTTGAAATTTAGTCAATGTTGAACCGGGCATTATTTGAGCCCTAACATTTTTTGAAACTTTCTTGCCCTCAATAATTTTGGCAGCATCACGCAAATCTTGAAGTCTAGCATTTGTGCATGACCCTATAAAAACTCTATCCACTTTGATATCATCCATGCGAGTTCCAGATTTTAAACCCATATATTCAAGTGCCCTAGACGTTGAATCTCTATCAACCTCATCTTCGTAATCGTCAGGAAACGGGACCCTGTCCGAAATTTTAGACACTTGACCTGGATTAGTACCCCATGAAACATATGGTTCTAATTTGCTGCAATCTATTTCAATAATGGAATCATATTCACAGCCATCATCACTTTTTAATTCACTCCATTTTTCGGTTAATCTTTCGAAAACAGTACCAGACGGAACAAATTTCTTCCCTTTCATCCAGTTAAAAGTTGTTTCATCGGGGGCTATCATTCCTGCTCTTGCCCCTGCTTCTATGGACATGTTACAAATGGTCATACGACCTTCCATATCCAAAGATTTGATCGCTTCACCTGTATATTCGATCACGTGGCCAGTTCCACCCGCCGTTCCAATTTGCCCTATTGTGGCTAAAATCATGTCTTTTGCAGCTATTCCATCGGGTAAATCGTTTATAAAGTTGATCTGCATAGTTTTTGGCTTATTTTGCCTCAGTGTCTGCGTCGCCAATACATGTTCAACTTCGGAAGTACCGATCCCAAATGCCAAAGCACCAAAGGCACCGTGGGTTGAAGTGTGGGAATCCCCACAGACAATAGTCATTCCTGGTTGTGTGTAACCTTGTTCGGGTCCAATAACGTGTACTATACCTTGGGCCGCGTTATCAACATCATATAAAGTTATCCCAAAGTCTCTGCAATTTTTTCGTAGCGTTTCCACCTGTTGACGAGCGATCGGGTCCTTGATTTCTTCACTTCGAGTATTGTCGGTTGGAATATTGTGATCAACAGTAGAAATGGTCAATTCCGGTCTATGCACCTTCCGGCCTTTAATCCTTAAACCCTCAAATGCTTGGGGCGATGTCACTTCATGAACTAAGTGTAAATCTATGTAAAGTAACGGTGGTTGTCCAGATGGTTCGGCTACCAAATGTTGATCCCAGATTTTTTCAAACATCGTATCGCTCATGTCAATAATCCCTTCATCCTATTCATTGCAGTTAATTTATACCACTTCAGTTATGTCTTTTTCCTGGTTCCCTATCAAAATTAATCTGTTGATTGCATTCACATAGGCTTTTGCAGAAGCGACAACTATGTCCTTATCGGATCCTCTTCCGGAATAAATAGAGCCATTATGTTCAATTCTTATGGTTACTTCTCCCAATGAATCAATACCCTCAGTAACGCCACTAACAGAAAATTCTGTTAGTTCTACCTCCGTGTCTATAATTGAATCAATTGCCTTACATACAGCGTCTACCGGACCCGTTCCATTACTACTATAAAATCTCTCTTGACCATCCGGACATAATAGAGTGACTTCAGCTTTCGGCACTCTTAAATTACCACAGACAACGTTGATTTCTTTTACCTCATATCGACTTTTTATATCAGCTATTCGGTGCTGTTCAGACATGAGTGCATCAAGATCCATATCAGTCACCTCACGCTTATTATCAGCAAGCTCCTTAAACGTTACAAACACTTCATTCAATTGATCATCGGTCAATGTGTAGCCCAATTCTTTTAATCTCGCCCTAAGTCCGGCACGACCAGAAAGTTTTCCTAAAACCAATGCTTCACCTCGCCATCCCACGTTCTCAGATTCCATAATTTCAAAAGTAGATTTTTCTTTCAGAAACCCATCCTGGTGGATCCCGGAAGAATGCCGGAAGGCATTTTGACCTACTACAGCCTTATTGTATTGGATAGGAAACCCAAAAATAGAACTGATTAATCGTGAGGATGGCCCTATTTCTTTTGTATCAATGCCCGTTTGTAAATTGTAATAATTTTTCCTGGTAACCAATGCCATAATCACTTCTTCTAAAGCCGCATTTCCAGCTCTTTCACCAAGACCATTTATACATCCCTCTATTTGTCTAGCTCCAGCTTCGATTGCTCCTAGAGAATTTGCAGTAGCCATACCCAAATCATTGTGACAATGGACTGATATTACCGCTTGTTCGATATTAGAAACTTTGCTTTTTATGGACCTAATTAATTCTCCAAATTCTTTTGGATTAGAATACCCAACAGTATCAGGTATATTGACCGTCGTTGCACCCGCTTCTATAACTTCTTCCAAAATTGCATATAGATATTCTGGTTCAGTCCTACTAGCGTCCATAGGTGAAAACTCTACATCTTCTACATATTGTTTTGCTCTTTTTACGGAATCCACAGCCATCGCCATTATGGATTCGCGATCTTTTTTCATTTGGTGCATAAGGTGAACGTCCGATGAAGATATAAAAGTGTGAATCCTAGAATTTTTTACACCATCTAAAGCTTTACCAGCAGCATCTATATCAGATGCGACCCCTCGAGCCAGAGTAGCTACGACGGGTCCCTGTATTTCATTAGCAATTCTCTTGACTGCTTCGAAATCGCCAGGAGAACTACCCGCGAAACCTGCTTCTATAACGTCCACTTTCAGTTTGGCTAATTGTCGTGCTATTCGTATTTTTTCTTCAACGGTTAAACCTGCTCCGGCCGTTTGTTCACCATCTCTTAGTGTAGTGTCAAATATTATCACTTTATTATCATTTGCACGTTCAATCATAATAACTAATCCTAATTTGGTTCTTTTTGAAAATTATGTTGTCGATTCTAACCAAGGCATCATATCTCTTAATTGTTTGCCGATTTTTTCGACAGGATGCTCTGTATTGTCTTTCCTCATACGTTTAAATCTATGTAACCCTTCGTCATTTTCCGATATCCATTCCCTGGCAAATTCACCCGATTGTATTTCATCGAGAATTTTTCGCATATTTTCTTTTACATTGGCATCTATAACCTTGGGGCCTCTAGTATAATCTCCGAATTCAGCAGTATCACTAACGGAATATCTCATGTACCCCAATCCTCCTTGATATATTAAATCCACAATTAATTTGAGTTCATGTAACACTTCAAAGTAGGCCGACTCTGGTTGGTATCCGGCTTCAGTCAATACTTCATATCCAGCCTTAATCAACTCAGTAACTCCCCCACATAAAACTGCTTGTTCACCAAACAAATCTGTTTCGGTTTCTTCCTTAAACGTTGTATCTAAAATACCTGCCCTACCACCACCTAAACCTTTTCCGTAAGCTAAAGCCTTGTCACGGGCATTACCGGACGCGTCTTGGTGTATCGCTATTAAACAAGGAACACCCAGTCCTCTTTCAAAAACGGCTCTAACTCTGTGTCCAGGGGCCTTTGGAGCAATCATCACAACATCGACACTACTCGGGGGTTTAATTTGACCATAGTGAATTGTAAAACCATGAGCAAATAAAAGAGCTTTTTCCGGCTGTAGATTGGGTTCCACTTCCTCAGAGTAGACTTTAGATTGGACTGTGTCCGGTAAACAGAAGGAGATTACATCAGCCTTCCGTACTGCTTCAGAATTTGACAGAACTTTCAACCCCGCCTGTTCGGCTTTGGATTTACTGGGACTCCCTTCGTACAATCCGACAACTACTTCGAACCCACTATCCTTGAGATTCAAAGCATGGGCATGACCTTGGGAGCCATAGCCAAGTACCGCTACAATTTTATCGTTTAAAATCGTAGCATCTATGTCATCATCATAATAAAGTTTCGGCATTGAATATTATCCTTTTCTTTTTCAATAAAAATTCGTCATTTAGCCCAATTAAACGCTACCCGTTTCTTCCGATATTTGAGGAAGGGGCAGTACAGAGTTATTCTGATGGAATTCACCATCATCCTTCCCAGAGGTCAATGTGCCTCTGAGGGTAGCTACGCGACCGGTCCTGATAACTTCTCTTACGGAAAACTTGTTTAATAACTCAATCATAGAATCAATTTTGTTTTTCCCACCCGTTATCTCCATTGTTACGGTTTCAACACCAATATCTATAATATTTGCCCGGAAAATAGAAGCCAACTCGAGAATTTCACTCCTGTTCTTTTGATTGAATTTTACTTTAATTAATGCTAGTTCACGCCAGACGATATTCTTTTCAGTTATATCTCTTGCTTCAACAACATCAATTAATTTTTCCAATTGATCAGCAACATTTTTTAAAACATTTTCGGATCCCTCAACGACAAAAGTCATACGGGAAAGACCTGATTTCTCCGACCGCCCAACAGCTAAACTGGAAATATTAAACCCTCTACGCCTAAACAATCCAGAAATCCTAGAAAGTACTCCCGGTCTATCCTGAACTAAGGCAGATATGGTACGCTGATGGGGTGTTTTTACCTTCATATCGTCCACCATCAAGCGTTCTCCTCGATTAATTCGGAAATACTCTGTCCGGCAGGAATCATCGGATACACATTATCAACTTTTTCTATAACAAAATCGACAATAACTGGACCAGGATGATCATTAGCTTCCAATATGGATGCTAACAAATCTTTTTCATTTGTTACCCGGATGCCTTTTATACCGTAAGCTTCAGCTAATTTTACAAAATCAGGATTACCCGAATATGTCTCAGCTTGATAATCATGATCGTAGAAAAAACCTTGCCACTGGGTAATCATTCCCAAGTGATTGTTGTTTAAAATTCCATATTTCACTGGAAGATTGTTCTCCTTTGCTGTCGCCAATTCCATCATTGTCATCTGGAATCCTCCGTCTCCACAAATCGACCAAACAAGTTTATTAGGATTACCCATTTGAGCTCCTATGGCTGAAGGTACCTCGTATCCCATTGTTCCAAGACCCCCCGACGAAATCCATGAATTTGGTTCAGTAAACGTAAAATGTTGTGCAGCCCACATTTGATGTTGACCCACCCCTGAACAAATAATGGCGTCGCCTTTTGTGGCATCAGACAGAGTTCTTATGACCCGTTGGCCCAAAAGATGATCCGATTTGGGGATATCCAAAGATGGGTGTTGCCTTTTCAAATCCTCCATATGACCTATCCACTCAGGTCTATTTTTTTTGATTACTTTTGGATTCATTTGTTTCAAAACATCACGAATATTACCTATAACAGGAACATCNATCTTAANGGTTTTACCTATTTCAGATTTATCAATATCGANATGTATTTTTTTTGAANTAACAGAAAANCTCTTTGGATCNCCAACTATTCTGTCGTCAAATCTTGTACCAATACCAATTATCAGATCGCTTTGGTCCAAAATNAAACTCGCATATGCCANTCCGTGCATACCCGGAAACCCACAAGAAAGAATATGGTCTTCTGGAAAACTCGAAATCCCAAGNAAGGTAGTTACTACAGGTATTTGAGATTTTTCACTCAATGTCTTTAACTCATTGTGAGCTTTAGAAATAATCACTCCGTGACCAGCTANTATTACAGGTCGGTCNGAGCTATTTATTAANTCAACTGCATCCANAACATCCGNTANATTNGCCTTCGTTGGCACAGTATAACCGGGTATAGTTACCNAAACATCCGGATCATAATAGGCTTCCTCTTGAAAAACATCCTTCGGGATATCAATCAAAACTGGACCGGGTCGNCCGGTTCTAGCTATGTNAAATGCTTCATGGATTGTCTTTCCAATATCGTCTGCTCTCATAACTAAATAGTTATGTTTCGTCACNGGTAAAGTTGCTCCTGTNATATCGGTTTCCTGAAAAGCATCTGTTCCTATGGCAGATCTCCCAACTTGACCTGTTATNGCAACTAAAGGGGCAGAATCCATCATTGCAGTNGCCAAACCAGTAATCAAATTGGTAGCACCAGGACCNGACGTNGCAAAAGCCACTCCAACTTTNCCGGTGGACCTTGAATATCCGTCCGCCGCGTGAGCCGCTCCTTGCTCATGCCTAACAAGCACATGTTTCAACTGTGGGAACTGTCTCAACACCCCATACAGGGGCAGAATCGCTCCACCAGGCAGACCGAAAACAACNTCAACNCCCTCATTTAANAAAGCTTGACATACTATCTGACTACCTGTCAGTTTAGTGGACATTACTAGTTCTCCTAACAATAATTTCACNATTAAAANCAAAAAATCCCGCCCCACAAAGGACGAGACTTNTGCCCGCGGTACCACCCTTGGTTGTTTGTTATTTTAACAAACCGCTNATTTTCTAACTATAACGGNTAGACCCGTTCGACCTTACNGATAAAAAANTCATTCAGGCCAACCGCTCCCGGTCGAGTTCCCACAAANATCCTGCTGGCTCTCANCTNACCCAGCTTTCTTTGTGAANAAATNATNTGGTAATACTACCGTTCAATGCGTTTNTTAANNTTNAAGTATAACGNATTTAATGAAATAGGATAGNCATGATATCTTATGAGNNGGGTTTATATTTGNAAGCTAGGNTAAAATCTTAANTTNNTNCCANAACCNATATTGNTTTCTATNCNGTTATAATCTTTAGGTTTTTAAAACATAAAGGATGAAATTCNATCAATGGAAATTCAGCTATATAACAATTTTCATTTAGACAAATTATGTGACCTTATCACACAATTAAAACCTCACGGTCATTTGGATTGGCCAACGGACAAAACTGTTACAAAAAACATTCTTTCAAATTTCACTTNGAACCCCAGTATTTCAATACGCGTACTTGTGNATAGTAANGAAATTTCAGGATACTACCTTNTAGAAGAGGAAAAAAACATCAGTCGAATTGTTGTTTGTATTGGGTCTACAAATAAGAATGATCACAATATTTTATTATCTCACGTATTAGATAACTATAAATCANACGATAATTCTGGAAATATTAAAATACAATTCCCAACTTTGAAAAGTCAAAAAACNGTGAACGATTATTTTANGAGAAGCGGATTNAGTAAGGTACGGACTTACCTAAAGATGGATCTTGATATTTCANNTCAAATGAATTTTCCAAAACACGAAACACTGACANCACGTAANCTGAAATCCNCTACAGAANATAAAATTCTTGCAGATATTCAAAACGANATATTTTTATCTCACTGGGGTTATTCTCCAAACACACAAAAAGACATAACTGATATGTTGCAATCTTTTGGAAATGATCCAAACTTAATCACANTAATCGCCAACGATCAAAACGATATTGTAGGGTANTGTTGGCCAACNGTTTACCAGGAACANGAAACANTAACCGGTAAAATTTCAATGATGGGGATAANGGAAGANTTTAGAGGAAATGGGTATGGTAAATTTGCAGTAGAAACCGGTCTGTTNATTTTGAAATCGANGGGCGCTCAAAGGGTTAGGCTAGACGTTGATTCANTAAATGCTAAAGCAGTTTTTCTCTATAAGACAATAGGATTCGTAACAATTAATGAACTCTACTGGTGGGAGGTCNGTTGTCCNNCGCAAANNTAATGTTTTTAAGGCNCATAAATGTTTATTCTAAAATGTCGCTAAAAATTTTTCGCAGGCNGTACTAGCAAACGNAGTGTTTTCAACTTTTGAGCAATAAACCTTCAGCAAATCTANACCTTTCNGTGACCATGAAAAAGATTCTGCATGCTGACGAGCGTTTGTTGCCATAAGACGTCTAAGNTTCGTGTCAGAAGCCAAAATTTCTATTTTGTTAGAAAATTGAACATGATCNTCCGCCGGTNNTATCAAATANCCGGTGGTGCCACTAACAAGNACTTCAGATAAACCTCCNACATGCGACGCTATAACAGGAATACCGGAGGATTGTGCCTCAAGGGCTGCTAAACCNAANCTTTCATAATAGGACGGCATAATAANAAGATCGTGGTTCCGATATATGTTNGGAAGTANNTCTCTATCAATAGGACCAAAAAAGGAGATCCTATTTTCTACGTTAAGTTCCCTAGATAAAGCCTTCAAACGATTAGTTTCACCTANAACTGCATCTCCACCGAATATGGTGGCAGTAATCTTACTGTTATCGATATTTGAAATAGCTCTTACAACAGTTTCTACACCCTTTATTGGCTCAAGTCTTCCCACAAATAATATTTTTAGTTCTCCAGATTTAAATTTCGTATCATGCATTTCTATAGGTTTAAACAGTTCAACATCTACACCAGGTTTAATTATTCGAATATTTTTAGAGTTTGCCCCATAATATTCCAACAGTGATTGTTTTTCGTGTTCCGACCAAACCAAAATCTCGTCCGATTTTTCAATTACCTTTTTCTCTCCATTTTTACGAATAATGGGTACGTTTAATTTCGGCAACCCCTCCGATTTTAAAAGAGACAAAGTATGAAAAGTCGTAATGTGATTAATATTCCATTCTTCTTTTAAATATGAACCCACCAGTCCAGACAACCAATAATGACTTACAATTAAATCGTAGTTTTCATTTTTTTCAGAAGCATATGTCACCACTTTTTTTGAGAATTCTGGCAAACTTTCGTATATTTTATCTTTACTTAAATCTAGAGGCCCAGCCTCCAAATGTATTACTTTGCATCGTTCGGCCAAATCAACAACTGGCGGATCATCATGATCGTGGCACCTAGTGAAGATATCAATGTTTACTCCCATCGAAGATAAAAATTTGGACGATTCTAAAATAAAAACATTCATTCCACCAGCACTTCCATAGCCTATTTGTCGCAACGGACAACCGTGAACACTTATCATAGCTATTTTCATAAGATTAAGTTTTTTGTGCCATTAGTTTAAATATGTGCTCGTCAGTCCCACCCAAACGATATTTGTATATTTCATTTCCTCTCATGAAATCAAAAACATTGTTCTTTTCGATAATAGATTTACGGATAGAAAACACGTGGTTCAAAATCCCTACCGATAAATCATTAAAATCTGGATTGTAACCGCTATTGTATAAATACTCTACCTCATGATTTACGAAACTCATAGAAGCGGCAACTTTAATGGAATTTACAATCAAAAACCTTAACCTTAAAATCCCCTGCTGGCATAATTTTAAAGCAATATCTCTAAAAAAGGATTCTCTTTCAGGTGTCATAAAGTTTTGTTTTTCTGCAGAGCTGATCCTATGTAATACAAAAAAATCATCCAAATGTTCTTGCACGCCGTTATAGTCTCGGACCTCAAGTTCTTCAACTTTACCGTAATTATATAAACGCCTAATCTTTCTTCTTATTTCATGACGGTGTTTTTTCTTCAAAGAGCCTAGGTAATCGCCCCAACTATTGGGAATCTGAATTTTTGGAGTGACATCCTCATTAGAAATATTAACCGTCCAATTATTCTTCTCTAGATATTCAGGTAAAATCGTCAATATAGGGGATTCTCGAGGTATTGATGTTAATTTTAACTCATTCACATCGATATCTTTGGCCAAATAATGCGCAAAGCACTCCATAAATTGGTGAATATCCGAACATCCCGAATAAACAAAATCCTGGTAGTCAAATAAATCCTTTGATCCTATTAAAGAACCTGTATTACCAGATAATTTAAACGGCACAATAATTTTTGAATCACCTTTGGACATTAAAATTATCCGGTTTTCAAAGTCATTGCCAAAATGATCCCACCAAGTTTTTTGCAACTCGAAAGAGGTAAATATTTGGTTACCATCATACGAATCAAATATATCATTCCAATCATTAGCCATTTCGTCCCAAGATTTTTCTACGATATTTATTGAACAAGAATTCATAGAATATCTCTAATGATTTTGTAGAAGTTTCAAAACTGATTCTACATCATGGTCAACTATTTCTATTTCAACCGTCGCTTGTTTTTCAGATACATCAGGGTCTTTGAGACCATTTCCTGTGAGGATACAAACGACAGTTTTATCAGATAAGTCAACACCTAAATCTGGCAATCTTAAAAAACCAGCAACCGCAGCAGCTGAAGCTGGTTCACAAAAAATTCCCTCCTCACGGGAAAGGCGTAGATAGGCATTAATTATTTGGTCATCCGTGACGACATCGATTAAACCATTTGATTCATCACGAGCTTTCAGTGCTTTACCCCAGCTTGCTGGGTTGCCTATCTTGATTGCCGATGCTATTGTTTCTGGATCATCAACTTTCTCCCCGTTTACTATGGGAGCTGCACCTGCAGCTTGAAATCCCATCATCCTAGGGAGATTGACCGATTTACCGTGTTCATAGTATGTTTTAAATCCATCCCAATAGGATGTAATGTTTCCGGCATTACCAACAGGTATACATATAAAGTCAGGGGCCTCCCCTAAAGTATCGACTATCTCAAACGCCGCAGTTTTTTGACCCTCGATCCTATAGGGATTTACCGAGTTTACTAATTCCATATCCATTATTTCTACTAATGATCGAACTGTTGCAAAGGCATCGTCAAAACTTCCGTCCACTGCTAGAATTCTAGCCCCATATGCCATAGCCTGAAGAAGTTTACCTAAGGCAATTTCTCCAGCTGGTACCAGCACCAATGATTTCAATCCATATCGAGCACCATAAGCTGAAGCAGAAGCACTAGTGTTTCCTGTGGATGCACACACAATCCGCGTTTTCTTTTGTTCTAAAGCACGTGCAACGGCCATCACCATACCACGATCTTTGAAAGACCCTGTGGGATTACATCCTTCTAACTTGAAAAATAATTTTTCACAACCTATTGAGGGGCCTATGGTAGTCGAGAGAACCAAAGGAGTATTACCTTCCCCCAAAGAAATAAAAGGTGTATTTTCAGTCACCGGGAGATATTCTTTATATCTATTTATTAAACCCGGATAATAAAACAAAAAAATCTCCCTTCTCTGTTAAATAACTTTATATATTCGTAAACTACTAAGAATATTCCTCTACACGTAATAGACTGTCCAGATTTATAACGTCCAATAGAGCTTTTATTTCTGAAACGGCGGCCTTCATATTTTTTTCTTTAGATTCGTGTGTCATTATCACCAGATCTGCATGTTTCAATTTAGAATCGGTATCTTTTTGTAATACGGAAAGTATGCTTATATCCCTTTCCCCTAATATTGTCGCAATGGCAGCTAATACGCCAGCTTTATCATTTACCGTAACCCTTAGGTAATATCTACATCGATAATCGTCCATGGGTGCCAATTGAAGTAGTTCTGTATGATTATTTACAATTGTTTGATCAATTCTGTTCCGACCTTCCAAAATCGACATAAGATCACTTAAAACTGCACTGGCAGTCGGGTTTGGTCCTGCTCCAGCCCCTTGAAACCATAATGGACCAGTTAATCCTCCGTCGATTTCTACCATATTAAAAGCACCATTGACGTTCGCCATAGGTATTTCCTTAGGTATCAAAGCCGGGTGAACTCGTAACAGTAATTTATCAGACCGTTTTTGGGCAGATGCTATAAGTTTTATTGTAAACCCAAGTTCTCGGGAATACCTAAATTCCTTCTGTTTAATCCCATTGATCCCTTCTTTATGTATATCACTTGTAGTTGGGGCAACATCAAATGCTAATCGAGTTAATATTGATAATTTATAAACGGCATCCGTACCTTCAATATCATCTGAAGGGTCCGACTCGGCGTACCCAAGATTCTGGGCGTCTTTAAGGACGTCTTCAAACGATGATTCTTCATTATCCATACGAGTTAATATATAGTTTGTAGTGCCATTTATTATCGCCCTAATTCCTTGAATTGGATTGGCCGAGAAATCATTACTCAAGGATGATAGGATTGGTATACCACCGCCAACACTAGCTTCATATTTCAGTTCTCTCCCCGCATGCTTTGCTATGGAAACTAGTTCACTACCTTTTTTGGATATCACTTCTTTGTTAGCGGTAATCACATGCTTACCCGATTTTAAACACCTAGAAATATAATCAAAGGCAGGATTTTCTCCACCCATTAGTTCGATAACGATGGTTATTTCATCATCCTCGACTATTTTATTTATATCCGACACAAAATTTTGCGTCATTAACAAATTTGTGCGTTCTTTTGTAGGATTTTTAACTAAAATAGATTTCAGATCAACAATTTCGTTGAAGCTATTGAGAGTTGAATCCGATACTAAATTTGCAACCGCTGTACCTACAACTCCACATCCAATCATCCCCAGTTGTAAGCGTTTTTTGTTCATATCGTCGGGTTAATTTCTATCACTGGGATCATCTGATCTGGTCGGCTGACATCATACCAGGTTCAAGAGCAGAAGGCGTTGGAGTAGACAAGAGTGATGAAAGCTTTACTTGCCTGTTAACCCAAGAATAAATTCGATCGTTCAAGTCCATGTATAACTCACCATTCGCCGCAAGTTTTTTCCGTTCTTCGTTAAGAAAAATAGTCATGGCTCTATCTACTAACGATTCAAAACTCTGATCATCAACTTCTCTTGCTTCAGAAAATTCATCAACAATATAAATCCTGTGAACTCTATTTTGGTCATCATATTGGAATGCGCTGGGAACTCTAACTGGTAATATCCGGCTTCCGTCTTTTTTCATACCAAACAGAAGATAATCCAGTTCGGTTTTTACGCCATATGGAAACCAACCAACATCTCCATTATTTCTTTTCACATCGGGATCCTCGGAATGTTGAAGCGTAATATCACTTATTGATTTACCAGCAGTAAGATCCCTTTCAATCTTTCGTCTATCTTCAATGTCACCGTTGTATAGTATTATTTCGAATAAGTGAACTTGGGGTTGTACTCGAGAAACTGTTTCCCCCACAACTCCCCTAAGTCTTTCTTTGAAAATAGTTTTACGTATAAAATCCCTATAGACATTCTCCGGTAGTCCAATCCTATGCAAAAATTGTCTTTTTGATTCTTCCAAATTAACTTTGTCTTCCATACTTATTTCAGTAGATTTTTCAAAAACAAATCCTAGTAAATCTTCTAACCTCTTGTCCACTTCTTCCGGCTCTACGACTATCCCATATCCCGGGGCCAACTGATAAGCAAGTTCATTATCTTGTAAGGTTTGCATTGCCTCAAAGAGAGAATTTCCTATTTCAAATTGGACTCCGACATCTTCGGATAAACGTTGATTAAATCTTATATAATCAACCACATCTCCTCTGGTGTATTCCTTATCTTTTACGCGAAGTGCAACTTCGGTGGGGGGTTTAATATACATGCCGTAAAAAGCATAAATTGGTATCACTAAAATTCCTACTATTACTAGAACAGCAACAAATTTAAATGGGCGAGATTTTTTGCTTCGAACATTATTATCTTTGACGATATCAAACCGCGAACGCCCCCCCGTAACGGTAATACTACGCCGGCCCGCCAAATAGGAATCTTCTGAACGACTTTGTACTCGTTTGTTATCACTATTATTAGATTTCATTGAACGCCACAATTTGAAGTACAAACAAATAAACCTAACTTTATCAAGTCTACTAAGTTTTGTTTTTACTGGCTGAAGAATCTAAATCAGGACTTTTTGTATCTGACTCCAATGAATCAGAACCAGATGATTTATTATCAGCCTCTTCCAGCGACTCCAGCGCTTTATCCGATTTTTCTTCCGTCTCAACCTCAGCCGCAACATCTTCAGTTACATCATCTTTTGCT